>JAQXSU010000239.1 GCA_029219125.1 Bacillota bacterium | reverse complement strand
GCAATCTTCGTATGGAAGAAATGGGCTTGCGTCGTCCAGCCATTGATATCTGGGCAGCAGGTTCCATGTATCCGTGCGGAGAGAAGGTTTGCAGCATGCTGAGAGACCGTGGATATGCAGCAGGTCTTGTTGATGTAACTGCAGTGAAACCTCTGGATCTGTCTCTGCTGTCTAATAATTGTCATCTTCTTGTTACTCTGGAGGATAATGTACTGGAGGGCGGTTTCGGGCAGCAGGTTGCTGCCGGGCTGGCATCTGCTTCATTGGATGTGCAAAAGAAGCGTTATTTTGGCCGCAGAGAGGAAAGTACACAGGTTCTTCGTTTCGGCTGGCCGGATTCCTTCATTGAACATGGATCAGTAGCTGAACTGAGAGATAAATACGGTTTGACACCGGAAAAGATCACAGAAAGGATTTGTGAACAGATTGAAGGAAAGGCTTGATGTTTTATTAGTAAAAAAAGGATTCTATCCGTCCAGAGAGAGGGCAAAGGCTTCCATCATGGCAGGAATCGTCTATGTGGACGGACAGAAGAGTGATAAAGCCGGCAACATGGTAGACGAAAATGCAGAGATCACTGTGAAGGAAAATCTCTGTCCCTATGTGAGCCGCGGCGGTCTGAAGCTGGAGAAAGCCATGAATCTGTGGGGATTCCCGCTGACGGACTGTGTCTGCATGGACATCGGTGCATCTACCGGCGGATTTACGGACTGTATGCTGCAGAAAGGCGCCAGAAAGGTTTATGCCGTAGATGTGGGTTACGGACAGCTGGATTATAAGCTGCGAATCGATAACCGCGTTGTAAATATGGAAAAGTGCAATATCCGGTATCTGGATCCGCAGACCATTGAGGACCCCATCGACTTTATCAGCATCGATGTGTCCTTTATCTCATTGAAACTGGTTTTCCCAGTGGCTGCCAGACTGCTTCGGGAAGAAGGCAGTCTTGTCTGTCTCGTGAAGCCTCAGTTTGAAGCGGGAAGAGAACAGGTTGGAAAAAAGGGCATCGTCAGGGATCGGAAGGTACACAGAGAAGTCATAGAAAAGGTTGCGGCCTATGCGGCAGATTGCGGGCTGAAACCGGAAGGACTGACTTTTTCACCGGTCACCGGAGCCAAAGGAAACATCGAATATCTGATGTACCTGAAAAAACCTCTGGCAGAAAATGCTTCCGTATCTGCCGACGAAGCCGGGCGAAAAGATTTTGCGGGGAAAGAAGGCCCGCTGGATCCTGCCCTCATTGAAACCATCGTCAATGCCTCCCATGAGGAGCTTGAATAAATGTTAATTCTATGGGTAATGGCGTTTTTCGGCGCCGTTCCAGGCAAAGTTTAGTTGTAAGGAGAAGAGAGAAATGAAACTATCCAAAAAAATCCAGGCAATGGAATTATCCCCAATCAGAAAATTCGTTCCGTATGCAGATGCTGCTGTTGCAGCCGGCAAGAAGGTGTACCGCTTAAATCTGGGTCAGCCGGATATCAAGACACCGAAGGCTTTCTTTGATACCGTGAAGAATTTCGACCAGGAAGTTCTGGCTTACGCAAATTCCCAGGGTGAAGCAAGTCTGCTGGAAGCTCTGGTTGGGTACTATAAGAGAATCGGTCTGGACTTCGAAAAGAAGGATCTGCTCATCACAAACGGCGGATCCGAAGCCATCAACATGCTGATGACTGCAATTCTGGACAACGATGACGAAGTCATCATGGCAGAACCGTTCTACACCAACTACAAGACCTTCGTAGGCCAGGCAGGCGGCAAGATGGTTGCAATTCCGACCACTGCAGACGACGGTTACCAGTATGCCGTAAGAGAAAAAATTGAAGGTGTTATCACCGATAAGACCAGAGCTATCTGCATCATCAACCCGGGCAATCCGACCGGTAAGGTGCTGACTCACGATGAAATGAAGCTGATCGTGGACATCGCTCTGGAGCACGACCTGTACATCATCGCTGATGAAGTTTACAGAGAATTTACTTATGACGGCAAGGAAATGGCAACCTTCGGTTCCTTCAAGGAAGCAGAACAGAATGTGATCATCGTGGACTCCGTTTCCAAGCGTTTCTCCGCATGCGGCGCCAGAATCGGTTCCATCGCTTCCAAGAATCAGGAACTGATGGGCAACCTGATGAAGCTGTGCCAGGCCAGACTGTGCTGCCCGACTCTGGATATGCTGGGTGCTGCAGCTCTGTACAATCTGGATCCTTCCTACTTTGACGATATCAAGAAGGAATACGAATACAGAAGAAACGTATCTGTGGAAGCACTGAAAGAAATCGAAGGCATCAAGTTTGGTGTTCCGGAAGGCGCATTCTACATCACCTGCCAGCTGCCGATCGACAATGCTGAAAAGTTCTTAATGTTCCTGCTGCAGGAATTCGATGTAAACGGCGAAACCGTTATGTTCGCACCTGCCGGCGGCTTCTTCAGCACTCCGGGTGTAGGTCAGTCTGACATCCGTATCGCATATGTTCTGAAGGCAGAAGATATGAGAGCCGGTATCAACATCATCAAAGAAGGTATCAAGGCTTACAACGCCAGATAATCTTGCAAGATAGTTTTCATTTTTATATTTTAAGGAATCAGATATATAGTTAACAATCAGAAGGAAGGACATTTATGAAAGTTTCACCAATGATGCAGCAGTATATGGATATCAAGGCGGAATACCAGGATTGCATTCTGTTTTTCAGACTTGGGGACTTTTATGAAATGTTCTTTGAGGATGCGAAAACGGCATCCCGCGAACTGGAATTAACATTGACCGGAAAAAACTGCGGACAAGAAGAAAGGGCTCCCATGTGCGGAGTCCCTTTCCATTCCGCAGAAAGTTACATCGCCAGGCTGGTGGAGAGGGGATATAAGGTTGCCATCTGTGAACAGATGGAGGATCCGAAGTCTGCCAAAGGCATCGTGAAACGAGAGGTCATTCAGATCGTCACACCCGGTACCCTCACATCACAGTCTATGCTGGCTGAAAAAGAAAACAACTATCTGGCTGCCGTGCATATGGATGCAGAAGGACTGTCTGTAGCCTACTGCGACATATCTACCGGCGAGCTGAATGTGACTGAATACAGAGGAGAGGATCTGTATGCGACTCTTCTCAATGAACTGGTAAAAATCAAAGCGAAGGAGATCATTGTCAGTCAGACACTGGCGGAGCAGTATGATGCGGACGAAATGAAGCATATCACCGAAGCATGCCTGGATGTGCGCAGTGATGCTTTTTTCTCTGTACGGGCCTGCGAGGAAGCCATCAAGTCGCAGTTTCAGACCATATCCCTGACCGGACTGGGTCTGGATTTCCGGCCTTACGGCGTCATCGCACTGGGCGTCCTGCTGAATTATCTCCTTGAGACGCAAAAGCAGTCTCTGAAGCATATCACCCATGTAAATATTTACGAAATCGGCGGTCATATGACCCTGGACAAAGCAACCCTGCGGAATCTGGAAATCACCGAAACTCTGTATGATCGCAAGGTCTCCGGATCCCTTCTGGGGGTTCTGGATAAGACCCATACTGCAATGGGAAGCCGGAAAATGAAGCAGTGGCTCCGTGAACCGCTGAATCGGGCAGATGAGATCAATCTCCGCCTGGATGCCGTAGAATCGCTCTATGAAAATCCTCTGCTCCGAAATAATCTGAAAGAAGCACTGAAGGACATCTATGATTTCGAACGACTGACGGGTCGTATCGCCTGCGGCAATGCCAACGGCAAGGATATGATTGCACTGCGTAATTCCATCGCTGTGCTTCCGGAACTGAAGGATGGTCTTTCTGAACTGTCGGAAGATTCGCAGCTCCTATCAGACCTCAATGGGGAAATGGATCCTCTGACGGAGGTATATCAGCTGATTGAAGCTGCCATTGTGGAAGATCCGCCGTTTCAGATTCGGGAAGGCGGACTGATCAAACCCGGTTTTTCTTCCGGACTGGATCAGCTGAAGGATTCCATCAAAGACGGCAAGCACTGGATCGCCAACCTGGAAAACAGCGAGAGAGAGCGGACCGGAATCCGCAACCTGAAAGTGGGATACAACCGCGTGTTCGGGTATTATCTGGAAGTGACCAAGTCTTTTTATGACATGATACCGGAAAACTATATCCGAAAACAGACGCTGGCCAACGCAGAGCGGTTCATCACACCGGAACTGAAGGAAATGGAAAGTCTGGTTCTGAACGCAGAAACAAAGATCAACCAGATGGAATACGACATCTTCTGCGACTTGCGGGAGCAGATTGAGGCATATATCGTTCCGATCCAGAAGACCTCTTCTGCAGTGGCCTGTCTGGATGTGCTGTGCTCCTTCGCAGAGGTCAGTGACCGGCTGGGCTATGTGAAGCCGGTCATCGATGAATCACTTGAACTGGAGATCCTTAAAGGCCGTCATCCCGTCATCGAACAGACCATTCCCGATGGTCAGTTCGTATCCAATGATGTGTACATGAATGACCACGATACCAGCATGCTGCTGATTACCGGTCCCAACATGGCGGGGAAATCCACCTACATGCGGCAGACTGCACTGATTGTTCTCATGGCACAGGCAGGCTGCTTCGTTCCGTGTGAACGGGCAAGGATCGGTGTAGTAGATCGTATCTTTACGAGAATCGGTGCCTCAGACAATCTGGCGCAGGGCCAGTCTACGTTCTTCGTGGAAATGAGCGAATTATCCTATATTCTGGGTTCTGCACGTCAGCGGAGTCTGGTGATTCTGGATGAAATCGGCCGCGGTACCAGTACCTATGACGGTCTTTCCATCGCCTGGGCCGCTGTGGAATATCTCTGCAATGAAAAGACCCATATCCGAACGCTATTCGCCACTCACTACCATGAACTGACGGTACTGGAGGATGAAATCTCCGGCGTCCGGAATCTGAATGTCGATGTGTCAGAGGAAAACGGAAATATCGTTTTTCTTCATAAGATTGTAGAAGGCTCTGCCAGCAGAAGCTACGGCATTCATGTGGCAAGGCTGGCCGGCGTGCCGAAAAAACTGCTGGATCGTGCGGAGGACAAGCTGGCGGAACTGGAATCCTCTGCTTCAGAAGGATCCTCTGTTCACACTTGCGAGGAGAGCAGCACTACGCCGGATTCGCAGGAAAAAGGGGCGAAGGAAGGGAAGGTATCCAAGTCAGCCAAACCGTCCAAGCCGTCCGGAACGGCAGTGGAAGGGCAGATCTCCCTTTTTGATTTCGCACCGGTTTCCGTTGTGGAACGGCTGCGGGATATCGATCTCATGGAAATTACGCCTTCCCAGGCGTTTCGAATACTGGAAGAACTGAAGGAATCCTTAGATGATTAAAGTACTTGAGAAACATATTGCGGATAAAATCGCTGCAGGAGAAGTCATCGATCGTCCCGTCTCCATTGTAAAAGAACTGGTGGAAAATGCGGTGGATGCCGGTGCTTCTTCCATTGTCGTTGAAATTCGCAACGGCGGAAAATCCTATATTCGGGTCACCGATGACGGATGCGGCATTCCTGAAGACCAGGTGGAGACCGCCTTTCTTCGTCATGCCACCAGCAAAATCCGCACAGCCGGCGATCTGGATGCCATTGGTACGCTTGGTTTCCGTGGAGAGGCTCTGGCCTCCATCTGCGCGGTGAGCCGGACCGAGATGGTGACAAAATGCCGTGATTCGAAAATCGGAACCAGAGTCCTTCTTCATGGCGGGGAAGTGATGGTTCATCAGCAGACAGGCTGTCCGGACGGCACGACCATGATCGTAACGGATCTGTTTTATAATACGCCGGCACGGCTGAAATTTCTGAAGAGCGATTCTGCCGAAAGCGGCATGATCATTGACTTTATGAGCCAGATGGCCCTGGCATATAAAGAGATTAAATTCCGTTTCATAAACAATGGTACGGTTCTTTTCTCCACCGCTGGAGACGGAAACCGGTTCAATACAATTGTACGCGTATATAAGAATGTGGATCCGAAGAATCTGACACCCGTAAACTATACAGAAGGGAAGCTTCGTCTGGAAGGGTATATTTCCACACCTGCACAGACGAAAAACAGTCGTTCCTCGCAGGTCTTCTTCGTCAATGGCCGGGTCGTTCACAGCAAGGTGATGGAAAAGGGGCTGGCGGAAGGATACCGGGAACGGATCTTTGACGGACGCCACCCGGTAGCATATCTGTTTCTGGAAACAGACCCTGCAGATCTTGATGTAAATATTCATCCCAATAAACGGGAAGTCCGTTTCGATCATGAGGCAGACATCATTGACTTTATGACACGGGCAATCCGCATTACACTGGGCAGCGAAATGGCTATGGTCAGCGGAGCCAGTCTGTTCCGGGAGAAACCGGCAGAATATGGAATACAGAAGGAAAAAGAAGAGCAGGTTGACATAAAAACATTCCTGTCTAATATTCCTTCTGACAACACTTCACATCCTGTCATCAAACAGAAAGCTGAACCTGCGCCGCTGGACTTGCCGAAGAATGACATGCCGCAGGAAGCTGCAGCAACCCCCACTGCACCGGTTTTCGTGAAGCGAAATGCTGCACCTCCGGCATCACAGGAATCACAGACAGCACCCATATCATCTGATGCTGTTTCTGCTGCTCCGGCACGTACAGAAGAACCAGCAAAACTAACCATCCAGCCGCCTGCTCTGAAGCCCTTTGATTTTCAGGAACTGCAGATTACAGGTAATATCTTTCATACCTATATTACCGCTGTATCGTCGGATGCCTTTTATCTGATCGACCAGCATGCCGCCCACGAGCGCATTTTTTATGAAAAGCTGGTCCGGGAATACGAGGAGGATGAAAAGAACAGACAACCGATTCTTCTGCCGATTATGCTTCAGGTTTCACTGAAGGCGGATGAGGAGAAGGTAAACTGGCTTACATCCCTCTGTAAGATGGGATATATGATCGAAGAATTCGGCCGAAGCACATACCGCATCACAGAAATTCCAACGTTTATGACATTGGAGGAAGCAGAGCAGTTTGCCCGCGATTTTATCGATCAGATTTCAGATTCCACCAATCTGAGAAACAGTGTGGTCATCAACAAGCTGATTATGAAATCCTGCAAATCAGCAGTGAAGGGCGGTGATGCGCTTTCCATGGCGGAAATGGAAGCGCTGATGACAGAGCTGTCATCCTGCGTCAATCCATTCAGTTGTCCACACGGAAGGCCTACATTTGTTCGTCTCAGTCGGTATGAGATTGAACGGCTGTTTAAGAGGATCCAGTCATGATGAACACTTTCATGAAAAACAGAGAAATCATCGTTGTGGCAGGTCCGACTGCCGTCGGGAAAACGCGTTTTGCCATTGATGTTGCACTGGCTTTTCACGGAGAAATCGTTTCCTGTGATTCCATGCAGCTTTATCGTTACATGGACATCGGAAGTGCCAAGCCTACCCCGCAGGAGCAGGCGCAGGTGAAGCATTATCTGGTGGATCAGATTGACCCTGCACAGCCTTTTTCGGTAGCGGAATACCAGAAGATGGCAAAAGAGGCCATAGAGAACATATTTTCTGAAGGGAAAACACCGGTCATCGCCGGCGGAACAGGTCTGTACCTGAATTCTCTGCTCTACGATATGGATTTTAGCAGTGCACCCCAGGACACAACCCTTCGCCAAACGCTGGAAAAAGAAGCGGAACTGTTTGGTCCGGAATATCTGTACCGAAAGCTGGAAGAGGCTGACTCTGCAGCTGCGGCGCGAATCCATCCGAATAATGTAAAAAAGGTGATTCGGGCGCTGGAAGGTGCTGCAAGCGGAAATCCCATCAGCGACTTCAGAAATTGTACAGAAAAATGTAAGGATTATCACCCAATTTTAATTGGTTTGACAAGAAATCGAGAAGAATTATATGATAGAATTAATCAGAGAGTTGATCTCCTGGTGGAAGAAGGACTTTTTGAAGAAGTCGAAGATCTTCTTGACCGCGGTCTGACTGAAGATGATATCTCCATGAAAGGCATCGGCTACAAGGAAATCATCGCATTTTTTGACGGTCGCTGTTCCAGAGAAGAGGCTATTGATCTGATTAAGAAAAATACACGCCATCTCGCCAAGCGGCAGCTTACATGGTTCCGCCGCTATGAAGATATGATCTGGTTCAATCTGAGCGAGTACGGCAGTGACGAAGAAGCGGCAGAGGATATCATCAGATGGCTGAAAAACAGGTAAAAATTCATAATAAGACAGATAAACCGGATAATATCGTGGAAAAGGAAAACGAAATCTTCCTGCAGTGTGAAGCCCTGGAAAAGGAAATGCCAGGGTATTTTCGCGGGTATTTTGCCTATCTTCGCGGGAATGTACTGCCACAGACCAGACTGGCTTATCTGCATGATGTAAAGTTTTTCCTGCAGTATCTTGTCAAGGAGACAGATCTGACCGACGCTGAAACCATACATGATATCAGGCTTGAGGATCTCGCACAGGTAGAGGCGGCGGATGTAAACTTGTTCATCGACTACTGCCGCAAATATAAGGTGGAAACAGAAAAAAACATCTATGTTTATGAAAACACCAATAAGACCCTGGCGAGAAAGAAATCTTCGGTTTCCGTTATGTTTAAGCAGCTTTACCGGGATGGACTGCTTGAAAAGAATATTACGGACGGATTTGACCCGATCCGGGTGTCTAAACCTGGTGAAAGAGAGATTAAAGCGCTGCAGGATGACGAAGTAATGATCATGCTGGATGCAGTCTCCAACGGCACCGGACTCACTGCCCATGAACATTCCTATTGGGAAAAGACAAAGCTTCGTGATAAGGCGATTCTGGTTATCTTTCTTACCTATGGGCTCCGTCTTTCCGAGCTGCAGCAGCTGAATGTATCTTCTTTCAGCTGGAAGAGGGGAGAGTTCAAAATTTATCGGAAACGAGGCAAGGAATCTATCATGCCTCTGAACCGCTCTGTCACCATGGTGGTGCAGGATTATCTGGAACTGGAGCGGCCCGACAGCAGCCGGATTCAGGAAGGCCATGAAGATGCTTTATTTCTTTCACTTCAGGGACGGCGTATGACGGAGCGGCAGATTCGTGAACTTGTAAAAAAGTACACATCCATCGCAATGGAAACCAGCAGAAAAGCCGGTTACAGCCCCCACAAACTCCGCGCCACCGCGGCCACAAGCCTCATCGGCCGTGGGAATTCCATCTTTGATGTGCAGGCAC
This sequence comes from Bacillota bacterium, assembly GCA_029219125.1. Lineage (GTDB taxonomy): Bacteria > Bacillota > Clostridia > Peptostreptococcales > Anaerovoracaceae > RGIG7179. The sequence continues at coordinate 3,703 of JAQXSU010000239.1, read as the reverse complement.
TTCTGGACCACGAACAGGTAACCACGACCCAGCTTTACGCCCGTCATAAGCAGAATGTCAAACGGGACCTGGTGAAGGACATGGAATGGGAAATTGAACGCAAGGAACAATAAATCTGAGGTAACAACAGACAGAAAGAAAGGAAACATGAATTCAAATGAACTATACGAATCAGTTATTAAAAGAGCAATTTAAAATCGATCCGAGCGTCCTGAATCTGGTTACTGAAGCAGAAGCGGATGTAACAGAGCAGTTCAGAAAACTGGACGATATCATGGCATATAACCAATATAAGATTCTGGATGCATTTCAGAAAAACAGAGTGGCAGATATGCACTTCGGCTGGAATACCGGCTACGGCTATGATGACGCCGGTCGTGCGAAGCTGGAGCAGTTATATGCGGACATCTTTCATACGGATGCAGCCCTTGTACGCCCGACCATCGTAAACGGCACCCATGCACTGGCCATTACGCTCCTTGGCATTCTCCGTCCCGGAGATGAACTGATTTACTGTACCGGCGGTCCCTATGACACCCTTGAAGAAGTCATCGGCATTCGCGGAGAAGGAAACGGCTCCCTGAAGGATTACGGAATCACTTATAAGCAGGTGGAACTGCTGCCGGACGGCTCTATCGACCTGGAAGGCGTACGAAATGCGATTTCAGAGAAAACACGTATGGTCACTGTGCAGCGTGCAACCGGCTACGGCTGGAGAAAGGCTATCACTATCGACCAGATCCGCCAGTGGGCACAGTTTGTCACCGAACTGAATCCGAACATCATTAAAATGGTGGACAACTGTTACGGCGAATTTCTGGATATTGAAGAACCTACCGATGTGGGAGTAAACGTCATCGCCGGTTCTCTGATCAAGAATCCGGGCGGCGGTCTGGCACTGACCGGCGGATATGTGGCCGGCAGACAGGATCTGATTGATAAGATCCAGTATCGCATGACCTGTCCGGGTATCGGCGGAGAATGCGGACTGACCTTCGGTCAGACCAGAGCTATGTTTCAGGGCATGTTCCTGGCGCCAAAGGTAGTAAACGGAGCTGTAAAAGGTTCTGTTCTCTGCGGCAGAGCCTATGAGAAACTGGGATACGAAATCTGTCCGAAACCGGAAGATACCAGAAGCGATATCATTCAGGCCATCCGCCTGGGCAGCCCGGAAGCTGTCGTTACCTTCTGCGAGGGAATTCAGGCAGCAGCGCCGATCGATGCCCATGTGGCACCGGTTCCATGGGACATGCCCGGATATGAATCACAGGTGGTTATGGCTGCAGGTGCATTCGTTCAGGGATCTTCCATTGAGCTTTCCGCCGACGCACCGATCCGTCCGCCTTATAATGTATATTTCCAAGGCGGGCTGACCTATGAACATTCCAAATTCGGCGTCATCAAATCCATCGACGCACTGCTGAAAAAGAATCTGATCACAATCAAATAATAAGAGTCATCTGCCGGTCCAAAGGGGGTGGACCGGCTCAACAAAAGATCAAAAATGGGTACAGGAATTGAAAATATAAAAAAAGAAAAACAGGAAAACAAGCGGAAACTAGTGATCTCGATCCTGAAAATTACACTTCTGGCAGCCATCGTCGTGGCGGTTCCGCTTTATGTTTATTTTTTCCGCCATGCCTGGCTGACCAGCTTCAAGGACTTCGATGATGTGGTTGCCTATCTGGAGCACTATGAAACACAGTCTATTTTCGTCTACATCGGTCTCCAGATTCTGCAGGTGGTCATCAGCATTATCCCGGGCCAGGTATTCCAGATGGCAGCAGGTTATCTGTACGGCTTCTGGCTGGCGCTGCTTTACGCCATGGTGGGTGCTGTCATCGGCACAGGAATCTCTTTCCTGCTGGCCAAACTCCTGGGGCGCGATTTTCTTCACCTGTTTTTCGGCGAAGAAAAAATGTCCTATTATATTTCCCGTCTGAACTCCAAAAGAGGATATACACTGGTGTTCCTTCTGTATCTGATCCCCGGAATCCCAAAGGACGTGGTCAGTTACGCAGCAGGCGTTTCGGAAATCCGGTTCAAACCATTTCTGATTTTGTCGGCTGCAGGCAGATTGCCAGGCATGATCGGCTGTTTGCTGTTTGGCATGCTCTGGGATCGGGGAAACTACGTCGGAATGGCCATTGTCGCCGCTGCTGCGGTTATCGCATTCTGCCTCTGCATCGTTTACCGCAAGAAAATAGATAAATATCTGGACCGGATCTATGCGAAAATCAGCCGCTGATTGCTGGTATTTCTTTGCAAAATCCGTACGCCCGGCCTATCTGCGATTCATGGACTCTTTCCCTGAAATGCAGATAGGCTTTTTTTCTGTTCTGTGATACAATGAAAGTACAAAAGAGTAAAATGGAATTGGGATGGAGGACATAGATGAACGCGAAAGAATTTGGCGAAAAAATTTCCGCGCTGCGAAAGAAACAGGGACTGACGCAAATGCAGCTGGCGGAAAAACTGAATGTAAGCAATAAAACGATTTCACGCTGGGAGACAGGGGAGGGCTACCCGGATATTTCCGTACTATCTGCTCTGGCAAATCATCTGCATGTCACTGTCGATCAGCTGCTGGCGGATGAAGCGCAATTCGAACCAGAACCACAAACACAATCTAATTCGGAAAAAAAGAGACAGTTCTATAATAAAGAAGACAGGAAACCTCTGCGCCATTCGGAACGTCCGGTATGCTGGCCGGCCTCTGACTGGAAGGATTTTGTCAGGAATACAATTCTTTCGGAAAAGACGCTTCATCTGGCTTATTTTCTGATTTTGACGCTGGTGTTTTATTCCTCAAATGAAAGGTTTCTGTATAAGAGCATTTCCAATCCAACCTCATACGGCTTTTTCAGTACAAGATATCAGGCATTCTTTCAGATTGGATTCCTGTTTATTGCAACACTTCTTCTGATTCTCTGGAATCTGAAAACGTATTGCAGAGGAAGCCGCCGATGCATTCCATTCCTGCGAAACATGGGATTGATCGGAGGATTTGTTCTTTCCATACTGTTTTCAATCTGTCTGGTAAAAGGAACGCCCGGAGAAGCGGATAATACATTTTATTCTGTGGAAAAAGCTCGACTTCTTGATTTCGTCATGATGCGAACAGACCGGAAGATCATACTGATCTGCGGTACAGCCGTTATCTTGATTTATTTGATTTTTATGGTGATAGAACATAGACGGAAAAGGAAGAATACCGATTCGAAATGGAAGAACTTCTGGAAATCGCTGACGGTATTCAATAAAATTAGTGTGGCCACAATTTTGATTTCCATGGTTGCTGTCATATCCTATTTGCTGCTTTGTGCCACCGTAAGTTTGAGTAATTTTTATGGTGACGGATCGTTTTATTTTTTCGCTGCTTTTATGGGAATTTTTTCTTTCATAACTGCTGCTGCAGGGATTTTCGGTCCGAAGATAGGCTGTGCTGCTGCGCTGATCGGTCTGATCGCAGGCGTTGTAGACAAATATGACCGGCAGTACAAGGCGTCCATGATCCTGGCAGTCGTAAATCTTGTGATTTCCTATCTGCTTCCGGTTCTGGTCATGATTACACAGACATACGGAATTTTTCAGAATTTCTAAAATAAATTACCCGATTCGAACATTTGTTTATTTTTTTATTGACAAAGAACATTTATTCTGGTATATTATAGAAAAAGAACAAGCGTTTCGAAAGGGGTGT
>JAQXSU010000238.1 GCA_029219125.1 Bacillota bacterium | reverse complement strand
AAATGCAATTCTGTCATTGCCAGAGTCAGTGCCGTCATGTCGTTCTTCACGCCGGAACTGCTGGAAGCGCCGGAAGAACGGATTTTGTCCTATATCGAGGAAGAACCGGACTTGAAAACCTATGAATTTATGCTGAAAGATGCTCTGCGGGAAAAAGCCCATATCCTGACCGCTTCGGAGGAAAACATTCTGGCACAGATGAGCGAAGTCACCGGAGCCACCAATGACGTCTTCACCATGCTGAATAATGCGGATATGACCTTCGGAACCGTGACCGATGAAGACGGCGACCCGGTTTCCCTGACCCACGGCAATTATATTACTTTCATGGAAAGCCATGACCGTGAGATCCGTAAATCTGCTTTTACCAACATGTATGAAGCCTACAAGGCGCTGATCAATACCCTTGCCACCAATTACAATTACAATGTAAAAACGGATGTGGTTACTGCACGGATCCGGAAATACAGTTCTGCCCGCCAGGCGGCCCTGTCCGGCGGCAATATTCCGGAAGAGGTCTACGATAACCTGATTTCTGTGGTGCATGAATACCTGCCGGTCCTTCACCGCTATATTCAGCTTCGCAAACGGGTTCTCGGCGTGGATGAGCTGAAAATGTATGATGTATATGTTCCTCTGGTGAAACTGCCGAAGAAAGAGATTCCATATGAAGAGGCTGTGGAGATCATGAAAGCCGGACTGGCTCCTCTCGGGGAGGAATATGTATCCCAGCTGCAGAAAGGTGTGGATGAACGCTGGCTGGATGTCTATGAAAATCAGGGTAAGACATCCGGTGCATACAGCTTCGGTTCCTACGACAGCAAACCTTATGTGCTGCTGAACTACAGCAATTCGCTGAAGGACGTTTTCACCATCGTACACGAAATGGGTCATTCCATGCATTCCTGGTATACCCGCGCCAACCAGCCGTTCGTTTACGGTGACCATTCCATTTTCACTGCGGAAGTGGCTTCCACGGTCAATGAATCCCTGCTGATGCAGTACCTGCTGGAAAAGGAAACGGATCCGGAGATGAAGAAGTACCTGATCAACTATTACATCGAAGAATTCCGTACCACTCTGTTCCGTCAGACCATGTTTGCCGAATTCGAGCATCTGGCTCACCGAGAGGTGGAAGAAGGCGGCGTGCTGACTGCCCAGTGGCTCAATGAGACCTATGACAAACTGAATACAGACTATTTCGGTCCTGCCCTTTCTCCAGACGAGTATATCCGTTACGAATGGGCACGGATTCCGCATTTTTACCGCGGATTTTATGTATATCAGTATGCGACCGGTTATTCCGCTGCCACTGCCATCTCCCGCAAAATCCTCACGGAAGGCGTTCCGGCTCGCGACGCATATATCGAGTTTCTCAAGTCCGGTTCTTCCGACTATCCGGTGGAACTGCTGAAAATCGCCGGCGTGGATATGTCTTCTCCGGAACCGGTACGTCTGGCAATGGAAACATTCCGCCAGCTTGTAGAACAGCTTGAAGCACTGATGTAAATGATTTGGATTATCTGACAGGAGCATCTGTATGATTAAGAAAGTTTTTATCTATGCGAATAAAACAGAAAACTCTGCCCGGATCGAAAAGAATCTTCGAAATAAACTGATGAAGTCCGATCTTCGTGTCCACGAGGAATTCGGTGAAGATACGGAGCTGATCCTCTGTGTGGGTGGAGACGGCACTCTGCTGAATCTGATGCAGGATCTGGACTTTCCGAAAACACCGGTGGTCGGTATCAATACCGGCCATCTGGGTTTCTTCCAGGAAGTGCCGCCGGGAAAAATCGACGAAATGATTTTTCAATATAACCAGGGCAAATACACGCTGCAGTCCTTCAGTACGGTGAAAGGCTGCGTTACAACTGCCGATGGTACATACCGCCATACCGGTCTCAATGAGATCGCAGTGAAAGGTCTTCCCAACTACCCGGTGCATCTGAATATTTCCATTAATGATTCCTTCATTGAACGGTTCAGCGGTGACGGTGTATGTGTGGCCACACCTGCCGGCAGCACCGGTTACAACTATTCCCTGGGCGGCAGCATCGTGGATCCGCGGCTCCATCTGCTGCAGGTGACACCCATTGCTCCCATGAACAGCATTGCGTACCGGTCTTTTACTTCCAGCATCCTGCTGCCAGGCACCGATACGCTGTCCATCAGTCCATGCAGTCAGCAGGACAGCCGTCTCACTGTGGTATTTGACGGACGTGTGGCCGAATACCAGAATGTGAAAGAAATCAAGATCACCCTTTCCCGGAAAAAAGTCAACATGATCCGTTTCGGTAACCTTCCGTTCTGGGATAAGGCAAAGAGCAAATTTTTATAAGGTTTATAAGGGAAGCAGCAGCATATGACAGAATTCAGACATATCGTAACAGAAGAAGAAGCAGGACGATCCGTAAAAGAGCTGATGCGTCAGCATTTCACTTTTTCCTCCCGGCTCATGACCAAACTGAAATTTCAGAATCTGGTATTTCTTAACGGAGAGCCTATGCCCGGCTGGGTACCGACAGCATGCGGAGATGAAATCGTAATAAAAATGCCGGAAGAAACCAGCGATTTTGAGGCAGAAGATATTCCCATTGATGTTGTTTATGAAGATAAAGATATCCTGGTGCTCAATAAGCAGCCCTGGGTAGCCGTCCACCCTACCAAAGGCAAGCCCAATCACACCATTGCCAACGGTCTGATGAAAAAGATGAAGGATGATATGGCTGCCGGTACCGGTGAGCCATATAAAATCCGCTTTGTCAACCGGCTGGATATGAACACCTCCGGACTGATGATTGTCGCCAAAAACGGATTCGCACAGGAAGAGATCATCAAACAGATGCGAAAGAATCAGGTGGAAAAGAAATATATCGCCGTGGTCACCGGTGAGATTCCGGAAGAAGAAGGTACCATTGATCTGCCTCTGGGCCGGCCTTTCCCTGACGAAGTAGAGCGCTGGGTCCTGCCGGTAGAAGAAGGCGGCCAGCCTTCTGTGACCCACTATCAGGTTCTGGAACGTTTCAACGGACACACTCTGGTGGAACTGAAGCTGGAAACCGGAAGAACCCATCAGATACGCATCCATCTGTCCTATATCGGATATCCTATCGTTGGAGACCACCTGTACTGTCACGGGGATCCCTTCGAATACCGGCGGATTCATAACATCCCAGAATATGTCCATGAGGAACGTGTCTCTCCGTACATCGACCGACAGGCGCTCCATGCCCGGTATCTGGCCTTCCGCCACCCGGTGACGAAGGAAATGCTGTCCTTCGAAACCGAGATTCCACAGGACATACAGCATCTGATTACGGTATTAAAAGATATGAAATAGACAAAAAACGGGGTGAAAGTAGACAATATGTTTATTTTCACCCCGTATTTGTTTATTTTTGCAGCTTACCCGGTGGTACCTTAATACTTTACCGATGGCTGTCGATATATTCCTGCACCCTCTCACCGTCGGTGGGCAGTTCCACGTAGGTCAGACCACGTTTCTGATAGCCGTCTGCGCCGTTTCCAGCGATGACCATAACCCAGTTATCGTCGACCATTTCGCAGGCAGCTCGGATGGCTTCTCCCCGGTCTTCAATGATGGTAACCGGCTTGTCCGGATCGATGTGCTGCATGATCTGATCACAGATATCCCGTACAGATTCCGTGCCCGGATCCTGTTCTGTCAGCACAATGCGGTCGGCATAGATATTTGCCAGTTCTCCCAGATCCTTTCTTCGGTTGTATGCCTTGTTTCCGTGACAGCCGAAGACCAGAAGAATCTTTCGATCCGGATACAGCTTCTTCACATTTTCGAAGAGCGTCTGATAGCTCAGCTTGTTATGGGCATAATCCACGATTACGTCCACATGCTTGTTCTGCATCTGATAGAGTTCCATCCGTCCTGCCACTTTCACATTGGCCAGGCCTGCCTTGATATTTTCAAAAGGAACGCCCAGTGCCCGTGTCATGGCGATGGCAGCCAGTGCGTTGCTTGCATTATAATAACCGCCGATGCTGACAACGATATGCTCCGTGCCGCCTTCCCAGTCCACATCAAATTCCAGCCGGCTTGGCGTGGAAGTTACATCATGACCGTAATAATCTGCACCTTCCACTCTTCCAAACGTAATCACTTTGCCGCACTGTCTTTCCGCTTCATAGATGACGCGGCTCAGATACTTGTCATCCAGCTCCATGTTCACGCAGGCAATCTGACTCTGAGCGAAAATTTTCAGCTTTGCCTGAAAATAATCTTCAATGTCCGGGTGTTCCCGGTCAGAAATATGGTCCTCCGAGATATTCAGAAATGCTCCGACTTTATAATCCAATGCCGCCGTTCTGTCGTATTTCAGGGCCTGAGAGGAAGTTTCCATGACCAGATACCGGCAGCCGTTCTCCACACAGGCCGCCAGATGTCGATGGAGCTCCACCGTTTCCGGCGTAGTCATCTTCTTCGCCTTCACTTTTCTGCTGCCATCGTAGGTATAGATTCCGGAAAGAAAACCAATCTCCTTTTCACCGATGCTTCTGCAGTAATCATCCATGATGGCCTTCACGAAGGTCGCCGTAGTGGACTTACCTTTGGTTCCCGTGATCCCCATCATGATCAGACGTTCATTCCAGATCTCATCGAAGAAAAACCCGCTGACCTCTGACATAGCCCGGCGCATGGATTTTGTCAGGAGACAAGGAATGCCGGCATCAGGATACTCGCGCTCGGAGAGACAGCAGATTGCTCCTTTCTTCACCGCATCCTGCAGATATTCCTCTTTAAAATTGGCACCCTTGCAGATGAAAAGCGTTCCCGGCTTCACATCCAGAGAATTGTAGGAGATATAGGAAACCGGCTGCATTCGCCAGTCTTTCTTATCTTCCGCGGTTCCGTCTTCTGCCCATGCCGCAGGATCCTGCAGCAGCAGGCCTTTTCCTGCCAGCAATTCTATGTATTCCTTCAAGGTCTTTTCTTTACGTTCTTTCATTCCGGTCACCCTTTTCTCTGAAATCTTCGGCTGCAGACGAAGCCGAACCCGATCTCACGGCTCGGCCTGTCAGCATACCATATTTAGATATTTTACCACAAAACCCACAGAGAATACAGTCCCGGCTGAAAAAAACTCCTAAAGATTCTTCAGTTCTGCTTCCAGAGCTTCCCCAAGCCTGCTGATTTCGAGGAAATGCATGTTCGGGATGTACATCTCCTCCACTCGCATATGGGCTTCTCTGGCTTTTTCCAGACATTTTACTGCCTGATTCAGGAGAATATCATACTCGGTCCGCAATGTGGTAATCAGCGTTTCCTTTCCTTCCAGAATCACGGAGTTCATATAGTCGCTGGTATCCAGAAGAATGATTTCCGGTCCTGGGCGGCTGATTTCCCATGGTTCCAGATCATGATACTCATTTACTGTGATGAAGGCTGCGCCCAGAGACGGGATAAGCAGATGTTCAATTTTATCTTCCGGGCACATGGCGCAGTAATATGCTTCCATATCCATGCCCCTGTACATGGCTCCTTCAGCAAGAATGTCCATGAAACTCCGGTTGGAAAACCCCACCGGCACACTGATAATATAGATTCGCTTCAGACCTCCGTCTTCTCCGCAGCCTGCTCCACCCGGAAAACCAGACAGAAGACTGTCCAGATAGTGGACCGTCCCGCTTGCAGTGATGGCACTTGCAAAAAATTTTTTCATTCTGCCTGGGCGCAGGGAGATTTCCATCCCCTGAAATTCTCTGGCGATGATATCTGCTACGATTCGGTAGATTTCGCTGCTTTCCACCGCTCCGTTATATACGTCTTCCAGGCTTTTATATACATGTTTCGCCGCTTTTAAGTAGTTATAGCATATCCGGTACCACCCTGCGCTTTCCTCGCTGAAATCGATGATTTCCGCCTTATTGGCAGCGATACCGTCCTCATTCCAGTATTCGCCCAGATTAATGATCTTATCCACGGCACCCGGACTGACGGGATCTGTCATATGCGGGCTGGTTCCGTCAATGAGCGCTGCCTTTCTGCTGTGCAGAATCACCCCGTCCAGAGAGTTTTCATCTGCGGAGCAGTGCAGAAAATCCACGTCCTCACCTATACGCAGAAACTCTTCACCGATTCTGCGCATAAATGTAGACTTGCCGGTCCCCGGACCACCTTTGATGCAATAGATCCGCCGTGCTTCCCTTTGCCCCAGAATATGACCGTAATACGAAAAAAATCCCTGTGGTGTGTTGTTCCCCGGGAAATAATGTCTTTCGATGGACAATGTTCTACCTCCTTCTTCTTTCCACTTTTTTATCAACTTATGACACTTCATATTATGCGGCGAAGGATGGTTTTGCGCTGGCACTGTATATGAAAAAAACCTGCGGCAAAGCACCGCAGGCTGTTTCTCTTATTTATATTTCATCCTCAGGCTTGTCTGTCTCACCTTCAGATTCTTCCCATCTGCCTTCCGGAAGGCTCTGGCCCGCTTCCATGATCACAAGATTATCTGCCGCAAGTTCATAGAATACAGTTGCTGCCACATTCATATATACGTGAACGAAAAGAGTCGGAATGGCCAAAATGACTGCCATGATAATGCCGCCGAAGCCACCGGAAATACCAAGGTTCAAACCTGAAAGGATTCCTGCAGGAAGCGATGCAAGGATGCCCCATCCGATAAAGGACAGTTCCAGACAAAAAAGCTTCCACTTATTTCCTTTCATCATCAAAGTGCTTTCCTTCAGACACTGGTTTGCCGAATATTCCGGATGATCGATGAGGACATAGAAGGCCTGACTGTAACGGTATGTCGCGATAATACCAGGAACAATAAAAAGAAGGGTCCAGAGAAAAATCTTCACGCCCATAAGAATCAGAAGCACAAATGCCTTTCCAAAATAGCTGAATCCCTCAAACAGTGTAGTAATCTCTGTCTTTTTATTTCTGAAAAAGTCCAGCATATATTTGGATAAGCCCCATGCCGCAGGACCGCTGATCAGAAGGGAATAAATGCCGCTTCCATATCCAACGGTCTGCTGTATATATTCTCCGGTCAGTGGATCCTCAATGGGCACCATCTGTGTCGTAGAGAAAAACAGATCCAGCACCATGCCGACGCCATCAGTAATCAGATAATAAAGAAACATAAAGAGTACAACAGCCTTCCAGTTTCCCGTAAGCGCAGTTCGCGCAACTTCACGGATCTTAGCAGATGGCTGATTTACAATGCGATATTCCATAAAAACTCCTCTCTCACCCCTGTGAAAATAAAACTATAAAAGATATTATACACGGTATCAACAGGTTTGACAAGTTTCTGCAGAATAAATAAGATATATGTTAATTTTATAACATCATGTTGCGAATCCAGTCAGAACGTGGTACAATTTTTATATAGCAACCGGCAGAGAAGCTTCTCACCGGATTTTCGTTGGAGAAAGGAAAAAGAAAGATGTATCAGACAATCAAGTATGAGGTAAAAAATAAGATCGGCTATGTAACCATTAACCGTCCGGAGGCTTTAAATGCACTGAATAAGACAGTTCTGGAAGAGCTTTTTGACGTGTTTGGAAGAATTGAAGAAGATGACGAAGTAAGAGCAGTGATCCTCACCGGTGAAGGCCGTTCTTTCGTAGCCGGCGCTGATATCGCACAGATGAGCACCCTCACTGTAGCTGAAGGTCGTTCCTTTGGTGCATACGGTCAGAAAGTAATGAACTTCATGGAAAAGATCGAAAAGCCGATCATTGCTGCAGTTAACGGATTTGCCCTGGGCGGCGGCTGCGAGCTTGCGATGGCGTGTGATTTCAGAATCGCTTCCTCCAAGGCGAAATTCGGTCAGCCGGAAGTTGGTTTAGGCATCACCCCGGGATTCGGCGGAACGCAGAGACTGTCCAAACTGGTTGGAAAAGGCATGGCGAAATATCTGATTCTTTCTGCAGATACCATCGGTGCTGAAGAAGCACTTCGCATCGGTCTGGTAGAAAAGGTCGTTGCGCCGGAAGAGCTCCTGCCGGTTTGTGAAGAAATCGCAGGCAAGATTGCTTCCAAGGCGCCAATCGCTGTAGGTATGGCAAAGACCTGTATCAATAAGGGATACCATCTTGATCTGTTCTCCGGTTCTGCTCTGGAGGCAGAAGCTTTCGGCGGCTGCTTCGGAACAGAAGATCAGAAAGAAGGCATGCGCGCATTCCTCGAAAAACGCCCTGCAGCATTTAAGAACAGATAGTCTTGCAGACTGTCAATTCAGTTACATAACGCAATATCAGGCAACACTATAAAAACAGCCGTTTCTCTCACTTCTGAGAGAAACGGCTGTTTCATTACAATTTCAAACGATTCCGAATGCGGCTGATTCAATTACAGAAGACCGCCGATCTGTACGAACAGAGGAGCAAATACTACGGAAACGATAGTCATCAGCTTGATCAGGATGTTGATGGAAGGACCGGAAGTATCCTTGAACGGGTCACCAACGGTATCGCCGATTACTGCTGCAGCATGGGCGTCAGAACCCTTACCGCCATGGTTTCCTTCTTCAATGTACTTCTTCGCATTATCCCATGCACCACCTGCATTGGACATCATGATAGCCAGCAGAACACCAGAGGACAGTGCACCGCCCAGCAGACCGCCTAAAGCTTCAGGTCCCAGAATGATGCCGACTGCCAGAGGCGCTAAGATTGCCATGATACCAGGAGCAACCATTTCGTGCAGAGCAGCCTTGGTGGAGATATCTACGCAGTTTGCATAGTCAGGCTTGGAAGTACCTTCCATGATGCCCTTATCTTCTCTGAACTGTCTTCTGACTTCTTCAATCATCTGGTTTGCAGCCTTACCTACAGAGTTCATGGTCATGGCAGAGAACAGGAACGGCAGCATAGCACCGATGAATACACCGATGATTACGATTGGTTCTAACAGGCTGATGGATTCCAGATTGGTTACTGCAGCATAGGATGCGAACAGTGCCAGTGCAGTCAGTGCTGCGGAACCGATAGCGAAACCTTTACCGATGGCAGCAGTGGTGTTGCCAACAGCGTCCAGCTTATCAGTGATTTCTCTTACTTCGTGCGGCAGTTCAGACATTTCTGCAATACCGCCGGCATTATCAGATACAGGACCATAAGCGTCAACAGCTACCGTCATACCGGTAGTGGACAGCATACCTACTGCAGCCAGTGCAATACCATACAGGCCTGCGAAAGAGTAAGCAGCATATACGCCTACGCAGATCAGCAGGATCGGCCACAGGGTTGACATCATGCCTACGCCCAGACCGCTGATGATGGTGGTTGCAGCACCGGTTTCAGACTGTTCTGCAATTTTCTTTACAGACTTGTAATCGCCGGAAGTATATACTTCTGTGATCTTACCGATGGCAATACCAACCAGAAGACCTGCAATGATAGCGATTGCATAAGTGTAATCGCCCAGCATGGACTTGGACAGAATCACAGTAACGATAACTACGATAATACCGCTGATATAAGTACCCATGTTCAGAGCAGCCGCCGGATTTCCGCCTTCCTTACCTCTTACCATCATGATACCGATGACGGATGCGATGATACCGACTGCAGAAATCAGCAGAGGGAAAATCGCAGCAGTCGTCTGGTCGAAAGTTGCGGTTTCAGCAGCAGTCTGTACAGCTACAGCTGCCAGAGTGATAGCGGAAATAATGGAACCTACATAAGATTCGAACAGGTCGGAACCCATGCCGGCTACGTCACCAACGTTGTCGCCTACGTTATCTGCGATAACAGCAGGGTTTCTCGGGTCGTCTTCCGGAATACCGGCTTCTACCTTACCTACCAGGTCAGCACCTACGTCAGCAGCCTTGGTATAGATACCGCCGCCAACACGGCCGAACAGAGCCATGGAAGAAGCACCAAGACCAAAACCGGTGATGCACTGGGTTACAGTAGCCAGATCCAGAACGCATACCACAACGCCCAGACCCAGCAGGCCCAGACCGGATACACAAAGACCCATTACGGCACCACTTCTGAATGCCACTTTCAGAGCCTTGTTCATGCCGCCTTCTCTTGCAGCATTGGCAGTTCTTACGTTGCCCAGGGTAGCAACCTGCATACCGAAATAACCTGCCAGTACGGACAGCAGTGCGCCGCATACGTACAGGATTGCAGTAATCCAGCTCTTCAGGCCGATACCGATCAGTACGAATAAAACAACGATTACGATGATCATTGTCTTATACTCTCTCTTCAGGAATGCCATGGCACCTTCTCTGATGTAGCTGGCAATTTCCTTCATTCTGTCAGTGCCCTCGTCGGTCTTCTTAATCCATGCAGCAAGACAAAATGCCACAACAAGACCGATGACAGCAGCAACGACAGCTAAAATCTCCATGATAGTTTACCTCCTACTCACATTTTAGACGTCGAATAAGAGGCACATAGCAATGCACCTCTTATCTGCATAAAAATATTAAATAATTATGGACCAGGTAAGTCAAGCAAAGCTGTCCATCCTTAGTTGAATAAAGTCACGATCACCAGTGACAGCACGATAAACAGTACAGCACCGATCGCAGTGACTTTCGCCAGAATGGCTTCATAGCCTTTGCTCTTCTTCTTGCCAAACAGCTGGTCCGCACCGCCTGCGATGGAGCCGGACAGTCCTGCACTGTTACCGGACTGCAGCAGAACGCTTGCGACTAAGATCAAGCTGGCAATGGCGAGCAAAACCATTAAAAAAGTCTTCATACTCGTCCCTCCTCTATAATAACTTGTTAATTATACTATATCTCCCACCATAAAATCAAGCTAAAAGTTGATAATTTCAATAAATTTTGAAGGATCCAGGCTTGCACCTCCCACCAGTGCGCCATCAATTTCTTCCATGTTCATGATATCCGCCGCATTTTCCGGTTTCACGCTGCCGCCGTACTGAATAATCATCCTGTCAGAAATCACATCATCATAGAGTTCCTCCAGGGTCTGCCGGATGCAGGCGCACATCTGGCCGGCCTGCTCAGGTGTGGCTGTTCTTCCGGTTCCGATGGCCCATACAGGCTCATATGCGATGACAATTTTCTCTGCCTTCTCGGCCGGAATACCTTCCAGCGCTGCCCGCACCTGTCCGCTGACGATTTCTGTTTCTTTGCCGGCTTCCCGTTCTTCCAGGACTTCACCCACGCACAGGATCGGACAGATTTCCGTTTCCAGAAGTGCTTTCAGCTTCCGGTTGACAGACTGATCCGTCTCGTTGAAGTACTGACGGCGTTCTGAATGGCCTACGATACAGTAACCCACGCCGATCTCCTCCAGCATGGCCACAGAGATTTCTCCCGTAAACGCGCCCTCCTTCTCAAAATATACATTCTGGGCACCCACACCGATGCCGGTGCCGGCAAACGCTTTTACGAGAGTTTCCAGCTGCGTATACGGTGCACAGATCGCCGCGCGCACATCCGTATCATGATACAGTTTTTTGAATTCTTCTGCGAATGCAGCCGCCTCCGCAGAGGTCTTATACATCTTCCAGTTTCCTGCAATAAATGGCATTCTCATGGCACTATTTCTCCTCTATTACAGCGATTCCCGGCAGAACCTTTCCTTCAAGAAATTCCAGAGAAGCTCCTCCGCCGGTGGAAATATGAGTCATCTTGTCTGCCAGTCCGAACTGCTCTACTGCAGCTGCGGAATCTCCCCCGCCGATGACAGTCACAGCTTTGCTTTCTGCCAGCGCTTCTGCCACAGCCCGGGTTCCTCCTGCGAAACTTTCCATTTCGAACACGCCCATCGGTCCGTTCCAGACTACAGTTTCAGCCTCTGCGATGGCCTGTCTGAAAAGTTCAACGGTCTTCGGACCGATATCCAGACCCATCATGTCTGCAGGCATCTTATCCTTATCTGCAACCACTGTTTTCGCATCATTGGCAAATGCATCGGCACAGATCACATCGACCGGAAGCAGAAGCTTCACACCGGCTGCCTGCGCCTTCTTCACCAGCTCACCCGCCAGTGCCAGGCTGTCTTCGTCCAGAATAGACGTCCCAATCTCCAGGCCTTCTGCCTTAAAGAAGGTGTAGGACATACCTCCGCCTATAATCAGAGTATCTACTTTTTTCAGAAGATTCTCAATGACAGGGATCTTATCCCCCACCTTGGCACCGCCCATGATCGCAAGGAAAGGACGCTTCGGATTTTCCACGGCATTTCCGAGGAATTCCACTTCCTTTTCAATCAGAAAACCGGATACTGCAGGCAGATAGTCGGCAATGCCTGCTGTAGACGAATGAGCTCTGTGCGCGGTACCGAACGCATCGTTTACAAAAATATCTGCAAGAGAAGCCAGTTCCTTCGCAAAATCCGCTCCGTTCTTCGTTTCCTCCTTCCGAAAACGTACATTTTCAAGAAGCATTACCTGCCCTTCCATCAGAGACTCAGCGGCAGCGCGAACATTCTCATCCACTACGACAGGAGAACTTACAAACAGGACTTCCTGACCTAACAGCTGTGACAGACGGTCAGCAACCGGCTTCAGAGTATACTTCATGTTTGGTTCACCATCCGGACGGCCCATATGGGACATGAGAATCACTTTTGCCCCCTGCTCCATCAGGTATTTCACAGTTGGCAGTGCAGATACGATACGAATGTCGTCTGTGATGACACCCTCCTTCATCGGTACATTAAAGTCGCATCTGACAATGACACGCTTTCCCTGAACCTCAATGTCTTTTACAGTTTTTTTCATACGCAATTCCTTTCTTCACCAGAGAATCAGCAGGCAGGGCTGGGAAGCCCTGCCTTTCTGCTTATTACCTGTAGTATGGGCATTTTTTATGCTGAATAAACCATTATCTGTGGTCAACTCCATACATATGCTTGATCAGTTCCAGGATCTTGCTGGAATAGCCGAATTCGTTATCGTAGAAAGCAATGAGCTTGAAGAACCTGTCATTCAGTTCGATTCCTTCTCTAGCGTCGAAGATAGATGTGCATGAATCTCCTACGAAATCGCCGGAAACCACTTCGTCATCCACATATTCAATGACACCTTTCATGTGTGTTTCAGATGCTTCTTTGATCTTTGCACAGATTTCTTCATATGTAGCAGGTTTCTTCAGAACCACATTCAGGTCGATTACAGAAACATCTGCTGTAGGTACTCTGTAAGAAATACCAGTCATTTTTCCCTGCAGAGACGGGATAACCAGGCCAACCGCCTTCGCAGCCCCGGTAGTGGACGGAATAATATTTCCGAATACGCATCTTCCGGTTCTCCAGTCCTTCATGGAACGGGCATCTACTACCTTCTGCTTTGCAGTTGCAGAATGGATGGTGGACATCAGTCCCTGATCGATACCCCAGTTATCTTCGATAACCTTGGCCAGAGGAGCCAGACAGTTTGTCGTACAGGATGCATTGGATACAACCTGCATATCGCTGGTATAATTCTGATGGTTTACACCATATACAAAGGTCGGTGTTTCCTTATCCTTGGCCGGTGCAGAAATAATGACTTTCTTTGCCCCCGCCTTCAGATGATCCAGCGCTTTTTCTGTTGTGACATAGGCACCGGTGGCTTCCACGATATATTCTGCCCCGCATTCCGTCCACGGAATGTTTACAGCCTCAGACTCACTGTATACAGGCACTTTTTTGCCATCAATGATCAGACCCTTGTCATACAGTTCCAGACCTTTCGGAAATCTCCCGAATGTTGTATCATACTTCAGCATGTACAGAAGATACTCCAGATCTGCATTTCTTACGTTGATACCGGCAATTTCAATTTCCGGCATGTCCATTGCAGCACGAATAACAACCCGGCCGATTCTGCCGAAGCCGCTGATTCCCACTTTAATCGCCATTTTGTTCCTCCTGAATTCTCCACGAATGGTCAATTATAATTTGTTGATAAAATAATTGATATGTATTTAAATTCCTAATACCTTCTTCGTTTGGAAGAAGAAAGGATATTTAAACCTTCTCTGTATTTCGCCACCGTACGGCGGGAAATCTCGATGCCTCTGTCGCTGAGCAGTTTCACCATGTCCTGATCGCTGTAAGGATTCTTCGGATCTTCTCCGTCAATAATATCCTTAATCATGGACTTGATACTGTTGGATGAGACACCTTCACCATCACTTCCTGTTACACCGCTGGAAAAGAAATATTTAATCTCAAATACCCCCCGCGGCGTCTGCATATACTTGCCGTTGATGGCACGGCTGACAGTGGATTCATGGATTCCCAGATCATCCGCAACCTGCTTCAGTGTCAGTGTTTTCAGATATTTCGTTCCATGATCCAGGAAATCCTTCTGATGTTTTATTACCGCATCGACCACATTGAATATGGTCTGCTTCCTCTGCTCTATGCTCTTGATCAGCCAGATTGCTGCGTTATATTTCTCATTGAGATATTTATTCAGTTCCATATCATCCAGAGCAGATCTGGCCAGGTTGGTATAATATGGACTGACCATAAGCCGCGGCGCACTGTACTCGTTGGTAATGACCTGATATTCTCCGTCAATTTTCTCTACGGTTACATCCGGCGTAATATATTTCACATTGCTTCCGCTGGCAAAGCTTCTGCCAGGTTTCGGTTCCAGGGAGCGGATCAGATCGCAGACCATCTGAACCTGTCCAATGGGGAGTCCCAGTGCCTTAGCTACCTTATTCAGCTTGTTTTCTCCCAGATCCTCCAGATGATGAAGAATGATGTATTCTACAGTATCTTCCAGAAGTCCTCTGGCTGCAAGCTGAATAATGAGACATTCCTTCAGATCACGAGCACCGACGCCGGATGGCTCAAATGTCTGAATGATATCCAGAACTTCCTCAACCTTTTCGACCTCCACCTGAAAAACTTTCGCCACTTCCTCGGTGGTCACCGTAAGATATCCGTTATCATCAATGGCCTCCACCAGAAAACGGCCGATCTTCAGGTCCTCCCCTTTCAGGCTGGAAAAGGTCAGCTGCAGAAGCAGAGAATCTTCCAGTGTCTCTTCCTTACTGACAAACTGTTCGAAAGAATAGTCCTCGTCCTTATCCCTGGAATACTCCCATTGCTTGTAGCTGATATCGTCATACTCCGCTTCTTTCACCTTTTCGCGCAAGTCAATATCAGCCTGTTCACAGGCCTTTACATCCATTTCTTCTGATTTGGATACTTCATCACGATTCTTTTCGTCAAAAGTCTTATCAAATTCCAATACCGGATTCTGCATCAGTTCATCCTGAACGAACTCGTCCAGTTCCTGCGTGTTAAACTGCAGAATCTGAATAGCCTGAATCAGTTCCGGCGTCATCGTGAGCTTTTGCGTCTGTTCGATTGTTAAATCATAACCAAGCTTCATCCTACACCTCATATAACCGAAAAAAACAAACCTGCTGTTTTTATCGGCAACCACTTCATACCTTATGCAAGTATTATACCAAAAAAAAATACCTATTTCAAGCCCGGGAAATTTAATTGGCGCAAAGCTTCAAATAAAATAATATTGGCTGAATTAGCCAGGTTAAAAGAACGCAGTCTGGTATCCGCACTCATGGGGATCCGGATAGCCATATCCTCATGGGCTGCAATAAAGTCACGCGGCAGACCGGCTGTTTCCTTCCCAAACAGAAACATATCTTCATCATGATAGGTTGGCTCCGTATAAATCTGCCCACCCTTTGTAGTAGCCAGGAACATACGGCGGCCATCGTATTTTTCGAGGAAAGCATCCAGGCTGTCGTGGACTTCCAGCTGCACATATGGCCAGTAATCCAGTCCTGCCCGCTTCACACTTTTATCATCTATATTAAAACCAAGAGGCTTCACCAGGTGCAGCTTCGTATCAGTTGCCGCACATGTCCTGGCGATATTCCCCGTATTTGGCGGAATTTCAGGTTCCACGAAAACAATATGTAACGCCATCTTTTCTCTCCTTTTCCGTCTTAGTATACATCTTCTTTACTTTTTCTACAATATCTTAAACAAAAAATGAAAATAAATAAAGACAAAATTTCAAATTTGTTATATAATTTCTTCGATTGCAAAATACTCACGGAGGTTTATTATATGAAATCATTAAAAATCGGTATTCTTGGTCTTGGCACCGTCGGCGGCGGTACTTATACCATCCTGACAGAAAACAAAGACCTGATCACCAAAAGGACAGGCTGCAATGTAGAGGTTGTCAGAATCCTGGACCGTTTTAAAAAGCCTGGCGTTCCGGAAGAACTCTACACGGAAGATCCGGACGATGTTCTGGCAAACAGTGAAATCGACCTGGTGGTGGAAACCCTGGGCGGCATCGAGCCGGCAACTTCTTTCATGCTGCAGGCTATGGAGCATGGTAAGCACGTCGTTACAGCCAACAAAGCAGCTGTGGCAGCCAGCTATCAGAAGCTTCATGAAGCAGCAGAAAAAAACGGCGTGAAATTCCTGTATGAGGCCAGCGTTGGCGGTGGAATTCCTGTTCTGACTTCTATCCAGAACGAGCTGCAGGGAAACCGTTTCCTCGAAGTCATGGGAATTGTAAACGGAACCACCAATTATATCCTTACGAAAATGACAGAAGAAGGCGCAGATTATGCCGACGTTCTTAAGGATGCTCAGGCAAAAGGCTTTGCGGAGGCGGATCCTACCGCAGACGTAGAAGGCATTGACGTGGCAAACAAGCTGTCTATTCTGATCGCTCTTGCCTTTGATAAATACATCGCGCCAACCGACATCCCGACAACCGGTATTTCAGCCATCACCAGTGAGGACATCGCTGCTGCAGCTGCAGAAGGCTGCAAACTGAAACTCATCGCCCACGCCAGCCTGAAAGGAGACGGCAGCGTAGAAGCCAGTGTCGCACCGGAAAAGATTTCTGTTTCTCACCCCCTTGCAGGTGTCAGCAATGAATTCAATGCGGTATACATCACCGGTGATATGGTCGGTGAGCTGATGTTTTACGGAAAAGGCGCCGGTGCCCTTCCGACAGGAAGCGCCATCGTCGGCGACATTATCAGCGTGGCGAAAAGTCTTTAACGATTCGAAATAACAATACGGAGGATAAAATGAGTTTATATAAACAGTGGATCAAGTTAATGGAAAACCAGACCGAAGAAACCTTTGATGCGTTCTGGGAAGAGTACAGCGATACCGAGACCAGAATCTACAAGCACATTCTGGCCCATAAGGATGAGCACCTGGCAGGCAAGTTCAGCGACCTGGTTGCACAGTTTGAAGCAAATCCGGTCATCTTCATGGGATTTCTGGACGGCATCAATACCAGCCTGAATACTGCAAATGACCTGGAATCCATCACCGAAGAAACAGAACTGGATCTGGATGTGGATTTTGAGAAGTTATTCTTCAATATGCTGAAAGCGGATGCAGACTATCTGTATACCCTGGAAGAATGGAATGACGTGCTCACCGAAGAAAAAATGGTACAGATCGTTAAGGATTTCAAGCGTTCCAAGACCGTACACAAAAAAAAAGAACCGGGAAGAAACGATCCGTGTCCGTGCGGCTCCGGCAAGAAATATAAAAAATGCTGCGGAGCCAATAAATAGTTTACTGACCCAGCAGCCTGAAAAACGCAGTTCCGGTAAGCATCAATATAATCCCGAAGAGTTTCTTCGGGGTTATTTTTTTCTTCATTCTGTGATTGTCTGTTTTTTTGCCTCGCGGCTGTAGGCTTCAATGGCCTGCCGGTTCTTTTCGCCGTGAGTCAGGCATCCCGCACCGCCGATACATCCTCCCTCACAGGCCATGCCTTCGATAAAGTTTTCTTTCAGCAGACCCTTATTGGCTCTTGCCAGGGTATTTCTGCAGCTTTCGATCCCATCACAGACAGCCGCCTTCAGTTCAAAGAATGCCGCCGGCGAATCCGGACCTTCTTTCTCTGCCATTTCCTTCAGCGCCTGGGCCACTGCACCGGCTACGCCGCCGCTGCATGCGAACCCGCGTCCAAAGCCGGAAGCCTCGTCCAGTACGGATTCTTCCAGATTTTCAATGTCGATGTCCATACTGTCAATCAGGGCCTGCAGTTCCTCGAAGGTCAGCACGCAGTCGATATACGGCTGCACCTCCGGCATCTTCCACTCCGCTTTCTTGGCGGTACACGGTCCGATGAATATGACCTTTGCGCGAGGGTCCCTCTCTTTGATGGCTTTTCCCAGCATGGCCATGGGCGACGGTGTATGGGATACCTTATCCGCCATGGCCGGAAATTTGTTTTTTACATATTTCACGAAAGCCGGACAGCAGCTGGATGTCACAAATCCTTTTTCCAGCAGTTCCCTTGCTTCGGCTTCTGCTGTCATATCTGCACCCAATGCAGTTTCCATTACCTCGTCGAAGCCGATCTTTTTCATGGCGGTAATCACCTGTCCGAAACTGGCATATGTAAACTGGCTTGCCACCGCCGGCGCCATGATGGCGTATACTTCGAAATTTTCGATTCTGCTTTCCTTGATCAGATGAATCGCTTGCACAATATACGATTTGTCCACTACTGCACCGAACGGACAGGTATAGACGCAGGCACCGCAGTCGGTGCACTTTTCCGGATCAATCTCTGCTGCCCCTGTCTCGCCCATATGAATTGCATGGACCTTACAGCTCTGCTCACATGGCCGGACGAAATTATTGATGGCGCGATACGGACAGACTTTCGCACATTTTCCGCACTCCACGCATTTGCTCTTATCGATTTTCGCCTTATTGTGCTCGTCAAACTGAATGGCACCCAGACGACAGGCATCCTTGCAGCGGTGTGCCAGGCAGCCTCTGCACAGATCCGTGACCACATGACCGGCCTCCGGACATTCATCGCAGGCGATGTCGATCACTTCCACCACATTGGGATCATCTGCCTTTCCTCCCAGTGCGATCTTGATCCGTTCTGCCACAATGGCCCGCTCCTTGTAAATGCAGCAACGGGTGGTATCCTCTTTCGTCACTACCACCTTGGCGATATCATTGAACGCCGCGAAGGAATCATTCCCCTCCCAGGTCTGCTTCGACACCTGGCAGAGTACCTTGTATTTTATTTCCTGTACTTTCGTATCAAATATTCTCATTGTTTCTTCCCTATAATAAAACCATACATATACAGATAGTTTAAAAGGCGGCCATAAGACCGCCTTTTCCGTTGGAGCTGGTGGCGGGAATCGAACCCGCAACCCCATCATTACGAATGATGTGCTCTACCATTGAGCCACACCAGCATATTCTGTTTCGACATGCAACGTGTACATTATACTACAACAGAATAAAAAAAGCCAGTACTATTTTCATTTTTTCGAAAAAAGAACATGAAGCGACTGGAGCAGATCCTGATGCTGCACCTCCGTCGCATCAAATTTCACCAGTGCGAATGCCAGCTGCATCATCGGTCCCATGCAGAAGGTAGAAATCACCGTTCCAATTCCGATGGGTCCGCCCAGCGCCCAGCCGATGGCCAGCACGATGACCAGAATACCGATGCTGATGACCCCCAGCGGAACATGGGGCAGTCTCTTTCCAAGAGCCACCAGCATGGAATCCCTCGGTCCGCAGGTCAGGGCTGCTTTCATATAGATAAACTGCGAAAGCCCCATGACAAAAAGACCAGCCAGCATCAGGAGAACGCCGGCGAACGGATTTTGCAAAGCGGGAACCGGATTCAGCCAGTTGCAGAAATCCACTGCCTTCCCCACGACGATTGCATCCAGAATCATACCAATGCCGATGCGTTCTTTCAGAAGCAGGTCGATGACAACGATGGTCAGTGAGAT
>JAQXSU010000237.1 GCA_029219125.1 Bacillota bacterium | reverse complement strand
ACGGTGATTTTGCTGGTGGACTCCAGCGAAGGTCCGATGCCGCAGACACGGTTCGTACTGAAAAAATCCCTGGAGCAGGGTCTCAACCCGATCCTGTTCATCAACAAGCTGGATAAGAAAGATGCCAGAATCGACGAAGTGGTGGACGAGGTTTATGAACTGTTCATGGACCTGGAAGCCAATGACGATCAGCTGGATTTCCCGATCCTTTACGGTATCGCACGGCAGGGCATCGCAGTGCGGGATCCGAAGGAAGTGGAGAACATGGAAATCGGCGAGGGCGAGAACAAGATCAAGAAGAGCCCGACCGGTCTGGGCGGACTGGATATAACGCCGCTGTTCGACACCATCATCGAGCACTGCCAGCCGTATCCGGATCTGAATGAGGAGCCGCTGCAGTTCCAGGTATCCACCCTGGCCTATGACGACTATATCGGCCGTCTGGGAATCGGCAGAATCACCAAGGGCAAGATCCGGGAAGGCCAGACGGTGGCTGTGGCCAAGGCAGACGGCACCATCGTGCAGAGAAAGATCAATCAGGTCTTCGTTTACCGCGGCCTGAAGCGGACGGCTGTGCCGGAAGCGGAGTGCGGCGATATCGTGGTGGTTTCCGGTATTTCTGATATTTCCATCGGTGAGACCATCTGTGATCCGGCAAATCCGGAGCCGATGGAGATGATTCATATCGAAGAGCCGACCCTGTCCATGAACTTCATGGTCAACTCCTCTCCGTTTGCCGGAAAGGTGGGCAAGTATGTCACCTCCCGCCATATCCGTGAGCGGCTCAATAAGGAGCTGGAGGTCAACGTGGGTCTGGTGGTGGAAGAGACCGATTCCACCGACTGCTTCAAGGTTTCCGGCAGAGGTGAGCTGCACCTGTCCATCCTCATCGAGAACATGCGCCGGGAAGGCTACGAACTGGCCGTATCCAAACCGCAGGTTATCCTGCGCCGGGGCGACCACGGACAGACCCAGGAGCCAATCGAAGAAGTGGTCATCAATGTGCCCGATGAATATGCCGGTACGGTCATCAACAAGCTGAATATCCGAAAGGGTATGATGCGGCAGATGTCCGGCGCCAACGGCTATTCCCGTCTGGAATACCTGGTTCCGACCAGAGGCCTGCTGGGTTACCGGAGTGAATTCATCAATGATACCCGCGGCGAAGGCACCATGGTGCGGCGGTTTGAGTGTTTTGATGATTATAAAGGAGAAATTCCGCAGAGAACCAACGGCGTGGCCATCGCCCAGGAAGAAGGCGTCTGCACACCGTATGCTTTGTTCAATATCGGTGAACGTGTCCAGATGTTCGTGGACCCGGGCACGAAAGTGTACGAGGGCATGATCGTGGGCATGAACTCCAGAAACGATGACATGGTGGTCAATCCGTGCAAGGCCAAGAGAGTCAGCAACATGCGTGCAGCCGGCTCCGATGATGCCATCAAGCTGAGTCCTTCCAGAAAGTTCACTCTGGAGGAAGCGCTGGAATTCATCAATGACGATGAGCTGGTGGAAATTACCCCGGATGATATCCGTATTCGAAAAAAACTTCTCCATGAACTGGAAAGAAGAAGAAGCGGGCGTGTTTACGAATAGGATTTTGTGGTATATATATAAAATATTGCGTTAACAGAAAGGGATTTTTATGGAGTTAAGCCAGAAAACCATTGACATTATCGGTATGGTGGCAGGTGCGGCGCTGATCCTTGTGGTCGGGCTGATTCTGATCCGAGTAATCCTGGGAATCACGCGGAAGGCCTTGACCCGGACCTCGCTGGATGGTGCCATCTATACTTTCGTCATCAGTGCAATGAAAATCGTCCTTTACCTTGTACTGGTGGTGGCGCTTCTGGGACAGCTGAAAGTTCCTACTGCTCCTCTTGTGACACTTCTGGGTGCCTGCGGTGCGGCCATTGCGCTGGCACTGAAGGACAGCCTGGGAAATATCGCGGGAGGGCTGCTGATTTTAGCAAACAAACCCTTCAAAAAAGGGGATGTGATAGATACGGCCGGCATCAACGGGATCGTGGAGAACATCGATTTGTTCGTTACCACGCTGAAAACCTTCGACAACAAGGTGATCACTATTCCCAACGGCACGATCAACACTTCCGTAATTGTCAACTACTCCCGGGAAGATTCCCGCCGGGTAGACTGTAAATTCGGAATCAGTTATGATTCGGACATTGCTCAGGCCAAAGACGTCCTGCTGGCCGTGGCACAGTCCAATCCTGACGTTTATCAGGAACCTGCACCGTTCATCGGCGTTGCTTCACAGGGTGACAGTGCGGTTCTCTTCGACCTGCGCGTCTGGTGTGACACAGATAAGTATTATGACGTGAAGTATTTCCTGGAGGAGCAGGTGAAGCTGGCTTTTGATGAAGCGAACATTTCAATACCTTTCCCACAGATGGACGTTCATGTGGTCAAGTAATTTTTTAGGAGAGAAGACATGGGAGAAATTAAAAAATTCAAAAGAGTATTGGTAGCAAACAGAGGTGAAATTGCCATCCGTGTATTCCGTGCCTGCCGTGAGCTGGGCATTCGTACCGTGGCGATTTATTCAGAAGAAGATAAGAATTCTCTGTTCAGAACCAAGGCGGACGAAGCGTATCAGATCGGTAAGGGCAAAACCCCGGTAGGCGCTTATCTGGGTATCGACGAAATCATCGCACTGGCCAAGTCCAAGGGCGTGGATGCCATCCATCCGGGATACGGATTCCTGGCAGAAAACGTGGAATTCGCCAAGGCATGTGCCGATGCGGGCATTGAATTCATCGGACCGACTGCAGAAATGATGGATAAACTGGGCGACAAGATCAAGTCCAAGATCGTGGCTCACTCTGTAGGCGTTCCAACCATTCCGGGTG
The DNA here is from genome assembly GCA_029219125.1 of Bacillota bacterium. Classification (GTDB taxonomy): domain Bacteria; phylum Bacillota; class Clostridia; order Peptostreptococcales; family Anaerovoracaceae; genus RGIG7179. The sequence goes on along the minus strand of JAQXSU010000237.1, from coordinate 745 downwards.
TGGAAAAGGCCATCCAGTCTGAGGAGGAAGCAGTACGGTTCGCAGAATCCTGCGGTTACCCGATTATGCTGAAGGCAGCTGCCGGCGGCGGCGGACGCGGCATGCGTATCGTACATAGTGCCGAAGAACTGCTTCCACAGTTCAGAAGTGCCAGATCCGAAGCGGCCAAGGCTTTCGGTATCGATGATATCTTTATTGAAAAATATCTGGAAAATCCGAAACACATCGAAGTTCAGATTCTGGGTGACAAGGAAGGAAACATCGTTCATTTATATGAAAGAGACTGCTCCATCCAGCGTCGTCATCAGAAGGTCATCGAATTCACCCCGGCACTGTGTCTGACCGAAGAACAGCGTCAGGCCATCTGTGCAGACGCGATCAAAATCGCAAGAGCGGTGGATTACAGAAGTGCGGGTACGGTGGAATTCCTGGTGGATAAACACGGCAACCACTATTTCATCGAGATGAACCCTCGTATTCAGGTAGAGCATACGGTTTCCGAAATCGTAACCGGTGTGGATATCGTACAGGCACAGATCATGATTGCACAGGGTTATCGTCTGGATTCCGAAGAAATCGCAATCCAGAGTCAGGATTCCATCAAGGTAACCGGCCACGCCATCCAGTGCCGTATCACCACAGAGGATCCTGTAAACAACTTCATGCCGGATACCGGTGTGATTGAATACTACCGCAGCCCGGGCGGTCTGGGCGTGCGTCTGGACGGCGGAAACGGATTCACCGG
>JAQXSU010000236.1 GCA_029219125.1 Bacillota bacterium | reverse complement strand
TCCATTTCGGGACGTCCGTTTTTGTTTGGAATGAGGAGAAAAAACATGCTTGGAATCTGTCTGGAAAATGTAAGAAAAAACGTACCTCTCGTACACAATATCACAAACTATGTCACCGTCAACGATGTGGCAAACGTGCTGCTTGCCTGCGGCGGCAGCCCGATCATGTCGGACGAACCGGAGGATGTGGTGGATATCACTTCCATCTGCGGCGGTCTCAATATCAATATCGGCACATTGAACAAACGGTCCATTGAAGCCATGTTTGCGGCAGGCCGCCGGGCGCAGGAACTGGGGCATGTACTGCTGCTGGATCCGGTGGGAGCCGGTGCCGGTGCACTGCGGACAAACACAGCGGTGAAGCTGATGGAGCAGCTGCAGTTTGACGTAATCCGGGGGAATATTTCGGAAATCAAGACCCTGGCCCACGGAAGCGGTACAACTCGGGGCGTCGATGCTGATGCCTGCGATGCGGTGACGGAGCAAAATCTGTCCGCCGGGGTGCAGTTTGCCAGGGACTTTGCCCGGGAGGCAGGGTGTATTGTGGCAATTACCGGGGCTATCGATCTGGTCAGCGACGGAAATGCTTGCTATGTGATCCGCAACGGCAGACCGGAAATGGGGAAAATCACCGGAACCGGCTGTCAGCTTTCCGGCATGATGACTGCTTTCGTCACGGCCAATCCGGATCACAAGCTGGAGGCTGCTGCAGCGGCGGTCTGCGCCATGGGTCTGGCCGGTGAAATTGGCTGGGGACACATGGAGGAAGGGGACGGCAATTCCACCTACAGAAACCGGATCATCGATGCCATCTATAACATGACAGGAGAAATCCTGGAGAAGGGAGCCAAGTATGAAATTCTCTAAAGAAGAACTGAAAAAAAGCCTGCTGCTGTATGCGGTGACAGACCGTCACTGGCTGCAGGAGGGGGAAACCCTGTACAGTCAGGTGGAACAGGCCCTGCGAGGCGGCGCCACCTTCGTGCAGCTGCGGGAAAAGCATCTGGAGAAGGAAGCATTTCTGGCGGAAGCCCGGGAGATGAAAGAGCTGTGCAGAAAATACAACGTTCCTTTCGTCATCAATGATGATGTAGACATCGCACTGGCGGTGGACGCAGACGGCGTCCATGTGGGACAGGATGACATGGAAGCCGGCGATGTGCGGGCCAAGCTGGGACCGGATAAGATCATCGGCGTATCGGCCCACACGGTGGAGGAAGCCCTGCGGGCACAGGAACGGGGCGCAGACTATCTGGGAGCCGGTGCGGTTTTTCCCACCGGATCCAAGGACGATGCCGATGATATGAGCCATGAGATGCTGCAGGCGATCTGCGAAGCGGTGGACATTCCGGTCATCGCCATCGGCGGAATCACCCGAAACAATGTGAAGACCCTTTCCGGAAGAGGCCTCTGCGGCATCGCAGTCATCAGTGCCATCTTCGGCCAGCCGGAGATTGAAAAAGCAGCTGCCGAGCTGAAGCAGCTGACGGAAGAAATGGTGGCCGAAAAATGATCCGGGGCATGATATTCGACGTGGACGGCACACTGCTGGATTCTTCCTATGTGTGGGAAGACGCAGGAGCCAGATATCTGGAAACCCGGGGTATCACTGCAGAAGAAGGGCTGGGCAGGAAGCTGTTCACCATGACGCTGGAAGACGGCGCACGCTATCTGAAGGACACCTACCATCTGCCGCTGGAAGCAGAGGAAGTGCTGGAAGGCGTGCTGCAGGTGGTGGAGGACTTCTATTATCACGAAGCACAGCTGAAGGAGGGAGCCATTGACTTTCTCTGCCGGCTCCATGAAAAGGGAATTCCCATGGTCATTGCCAGCTCCAGCAAAAAAGAGCACATTGAGGCAGCACTTTCACGGCTGGGCGTGCTGCAGTATTTCAAAAAAGTATTCACCTGCAGCGAAGCGGGGGCAGGAAAGGAACAGCCGCGTATCTTTTTCCAGGCAGCAGACTGTCTTGGGGCACATCCTGAAGAAATCTGGGTGGCGGAAGACGGACTGTATGCCATGAAAACGGCTGCAGCCGCCGGGTTTCGTATTCTGGGCCTTTATGATGAAGGAAGCCGGGAAGACTGGGAAGAAATCCGGAGCACCGCAGACCTTGCGTTAGAAAACCTGAAAGGGTTTGATATATTTTGGGAGAGGGCAGCAGCACGCTGAAACGGCGTGAAGCATGCAGCATTCCCCGCGGCAGATTGGGGGCACCACCTTCTGTCGCGTAAAAAAATTAGTGCAAATGTTCAAAGCAAGAAAGGAAGCAAAAAATGAGAACAGCATTAACAATCGCTGGAAGTGACTCCAGCGGAGGCGCCGGCATCCAGGCAGATATCAAGACCATGCTCGCCAATGGCGTATATGCCATGAGCGCGATCACGGCTCTGACTGCACAGAATACCACCGGCGTCACGGCAATCATGGACGTAACTCCTGATTTCCTGAAAGAACAGATTGAAAACGTATTCACCGATATCCGTCCGGATGCAGTGAAAATCGGCATGGTTTCCGCCAGCCCTCTGATCGAAACCATTGCGGAAGAACTGAAAAAATTCGATGCGGCAAACATCGTGGTGGACCCGGTTATGGTGGCCACCAGCGGGGCGAAGCTGATCAGCGACGAGGCAGTCGCCACCCTGAAGGAAAAGCTGCTGCCTCTGGCTGCAGTCCTGACACCGAACATTCCGGAAGCAGAGGTGCTGGCAGATCTGATGCCAGGCTCCATACGGAACGAAGAGGACATGCTGTCGGCAGCACGAACCATCAGCGAGAACTATCACTGTGCGGTTCTGTGCAAAGGCGGCCATCAGATCAACGATGCCAACGACCTGCTGTACCACGATGGTACATACCGCTGGTTCTACGGCAAACGCATCGACAATCCCAATACCCACGGCACCGGCTGCACCCTGTCCAGCGCCATCGCCTCCAATCTGGCCAAAGGCTGTGATCTGGAAACCGCAGTGCAGCGGGCCAAAGAATACATTTCCGGCGCATTGGCAGCCATGCTGAACCTGGGCAAAGGCAGCGGACCGATGGATCACGGCTTTGCCCTTCATGGAAGCAGTTTCGCGGAAGATCCGGATGCAGGCTGTGACGCGGATGCAGGCTGTGATTCGGATGCACACTGCGGAAAGGAGGCTGACCGGTAATGGAAAAGCGTACTTCTTTATTTGACAACGGCCTCATCTGGTTCGGAGCAGGCGTATCCATCGCGGAGATCCTGACCGGAACCTATCTGGCCCCTCTGGGAATGAGTAAAGGCCTGGCAGCCATCGTCATCGGTCACATCATCGGCTGTATCATGCTGTTTCTGGCCGGCGTCATCGGCGGACGGGAGCGTCTGTCTGCCATGGAATCGGTAAAGCTCAGCTTCGGACAGAAGGGCGGACTGCTTTTCTCCATCCTCAATGTGCTGCAGCTGGTGGGCTGGACGGCCATCATGATCTATGACGGCGCGCTGGCAGCCGACGGCGTCATGGCAGCAGGACAGTGGATCTGGTGCCTGGTCATCGGCGGCCTGATTCTGCTGTGGATCTTTATCGGCATTACCAACCTG
>JAQXSU010000235.1 GCA_029219125.1 Bacillota bacterium | reverse complement strand
GGAGAATAACGATATGGTACTGGAGAAGGACATTCACTTCTATTCCTTCTGCGAGCACCATATGCTGCCTTTCTATGGGAAAGCCGCTGTGGCGTACATCCCCGACGGTCAGGTGGTGGGCCTGAGCAAAATCGCCCGCACCGTGGAAGTCTTCGCTAAACGGCTGCAGCTGCAGGAACGGCTGACGGCGCAGGTTGCCGACGCCTTCATGAAAGAATTATCACCCCAGGGTGTCATGGTTCTGGTGGAAGCGGAGCACATGTGCATGACCATGCGGGGCGTGAAGAAGCCGGGTACGAAAACCGTCACGGTGGTGACCCGGGGTGTGTTTGACGGCAATGAGGCCCTGCAGAACCAGTTCTACCGCATGCTGGAGACACGGCCATGACGCCGGGCGCAGCATCCGGCATGACATCGGCCATGACGTCGGACATGCATCGCCTTGACAAAATCTGCAGTCACCCCCTCTGGCGGAAATACCTGGGGGAAATCGGCAGGCTGGAAGCGGACAGAATTTTCTGCAGGCATGATGTGCAGCATTTCCTGGACGTGGCCCGAATCGCATATATCGAAAACCTGGAGCAGAAAACAGGAATTCCGAAAGAGATGATTTACGCGGCGGCGCTGCTGCATGATATCGGCAGACATCTGCAGTATACCGAAGGAATCTCCCATGAAGAGGCCAGCGCCCAGCTAGCGGAAACCATCCTCACAGACTGCGGCTTCACCGGGAAGGAAACAGAAGAAATCCTGCAGGCGATCCGCCTGCACAGAAACTCCGGGACCGCCGAAAAAAACGATCTGGCCGGGCTGCTGTACCGGGCAGATAAAAAAAGCCGGGCATGCGGATTTTGCGAAGCGAGGGGGCAGTGCAACTGGTCGGAAGAAAAAAAGAATATGAAACTGACGATATAGACGGGTATGGAGGAAAACAGCATGAAAATCGGAAACAGGCAGTTTGATGTGGAGCGGGACTGCTACATTATGGGCATTCTGAACGTGACGCCGGATTCCTTTTCGGACGGCGGTAAATGGAACGATCTGCAGCGGGCGCAGCAGCATGTGGCGGATATGATTGGCGAGGGGGCTGCCATCATCGATGTGGGCGGGGAGTCCACCCGGCCGGGCCATGTGCAGATTTCCACGGAGGAGGAGATCGGACGGGTTGTGCCTGTGATTGAGATGATCAAGAAGAATTTCGACATTCCGGTGTCCATCGACAGCTATAAGAGTCCGGTGGTGGAGGCGGCGCTGCAGGCGGGGGCCGACATGGTCAACGACATCTGGGGGCTGAAATATGACCGGAAGGTGGCCGATCTCATCGCGCAGTATGACGTGCCGTGCTGCCTGATGCACAACCGGGAAAAGGCGGAATACACGGATTTCATGGATGAGATGTGTCAGGATCTGATGGAGTCTGTGGAGATCGCCCGGGCTGCCGGGGTGCGGGATGACCAGATCATTCTGGATCCGGGCGTGGGCTTCGGCAAGGTTTATGAGCAAAATCTGATCGCCATACATCAGTTGGAACGTCTGAAGGCGCTGGGATTCCCGGTTTTATTGGCGACTTCCAGAAAGTCTGTCATCGGGCTGAGCCTGGATCTGCCGGCGGATCAGCGGGTCGAGGGCACCCTGGTGACGACGGTACTGGGGGTGCAGAAGGGCGCAGCTTTCGTGCGGGTGCATGATGTGAAGGAGAATCTGCGGGCGATCCGCATGACCCAGGCGATTTTAAGAGAGGAAAAGCCATGATGGAGAGAATGGACAGAATGGACCGGATTGATCGGAACAGCGGTGCATATCTGGATAAAATTCATATCAAAGGACTGGAGGTTTTCGCCAACCACGGGGTGTTTCCGGAGGAGACCCGGCTGGGGCAGAAGTTTGTGCTGAATCTGACCATGTACCTGGATACCCGGAGCGCAGGCGTGGCAGATGACCTGGAGCGCTCGGTGAATTACGGTGAGGTTTCGGCCTTTATGACGGCTTACATGCAGGAGAAGCCTTATAAACTCATTGAGGCGGCGGCAGAGAACCTGGCGGAGGAGCTGCTGCTGCAGTATCCCCTTCTGGCGGGTGTGGAGCTGGAACTGAAAAAGCCATGGGCGCCGGTGGGGCTGCCGCTGGAAACGGTTTCGGTGGAGATCCGCCGGTTCTGGCACCGGGCCTATTTGGCATTGGGTTCTAATCTGGGGGATAAGAAGGCGTACCTGGATGGGGCTGTGACAGCCCTGGACGGGCTGCGGGGCTGCCGGGTGGAGAAGGTGTCTTCCTATCTGGTGACAGAGCCTTACGGCGGCGTGGAGCAGGATGATTTCCTCAATGCCTGTCTCTGTCTGAAGACCTTTCTGTCTCCTTCCGAGCTGCTGGCGCGGCTCCATGAAATCGAGGCCGCAGCACATCGCGAGAGGATTGTCCGCTGGGGTCCGAGGACTCTGGACCTGGATATTCTCCTGTATGATGACCTGGTGATGGAGACAGAGGATCTGATCATTCCTCACGTGGAAATGCATCTCCGGGATTTCGTGCTGCGGCCCCTTTCAGAAATCGCACCGGGGAAACGTCATCCGGTTAACGGAAAGACGGTGACAGAACTGCTGCGGGAGCTGGAGAAATAAATGCAGCATATAAAACGAAACATGATATAAGAAAACACAGAACCGAAATGATTCTGTGTTTTTTATTGCTTATTTTCTGACGCTGCATCAATATCAGATGATATAGTCGTTGGAGTACATCGCCTCCTGCTGATCCAGGATATCCTGAAGGGTAATGCCGTCCAGATATTCGTTAATGACACGGTAAAGACCCTGCCATACCGGGAGGGTGGCACAGCCGACGCTGCGGCTGCATTCAATGGGATCATGCTCCAGACAGGCCACAGGGGCCAGACTGCCCTCGGTCAGGCGCAGAATTTCACCGACGGTGTAGTTATCCGGCGACTTAGCCAGGCGGTAGCCGCCCTGGAAGCCGCGAGTCGTGCGGAGTACATCGGCTTTATTTAAGATCGGAACGATCTGTTCCAGATATTTTTTTGAGATATTCTGGCGTTCTGCGATATCCTTCAGTGCAACGAAGCCATCATTTTGATGCTCTGCCAGATCCAGCATCATGCGCAGTGCATACCGTCCTTTTGTTGAAATCTTCATGGTGTTTCACCTCATTTCTCTGTAAGCATATCGAATTGCTTTCATAACCCGATAATACCATATTTTTAGTAGGTTTTCAAGAGGGAAAGAAAGAAACAAAAGAATTGCTGGAACAGATTTCCACTTACATAGAATCTCCAATTTATCGTATACTAAAATATGACAGAAAAATGGTATTGCAGAAATTTCGGATGGAAGTAAAGTAGGACAGCAGGAGAGGAGGCTGTGCATGTATCAGGTTGGAGAGTGGATCTATTACGGAAATGTGGGTGCCTGCCAGGTGGTGGGAATCCAAAAGATGAAAGTGCCGGGCATGGACCGTGAGCATCTGTATTATACTTTGCAGCCCTTTGAGGACAGCTGCAGCATTTCCACGCCGGCTGACGGAGGCAAGATTTTCATGCGTCCGCTGATTTCGAAGGAGGAGGCAGAGAAACTGATTGCAGCCATTCCCGATATCCATGTTCAGGCCTATTATAATCCGGTGCTGCGGCAGCTTTCGGAGCATTATGAGAACCTGCTGAACACTCACGACTGCAGGAACCTGATTCGGATGACCATGTCCATCTATCACAAGCAGCAGGAGGCACAGGAAAGCAAAAAGAAGCTAGGCGCTGTGGACGAGCGGTTCATGAAAAAGGCGGAGGATCTGCTGTACGGTGAACTGGCAGTGGCCCTGGGCATCGAGAAGAAAAAGGTGCCG
>JAQXSU010000234.1 GCA_029219125.1 Bacillota bacterium | reverse complement strand
ACGGTTGGCATGCAAATTGCGTCGGTAAATCATGTAAAACCAATTGGAAGGGAAACTGGTTGTGATGAAAAAGCAGATATCAATCGATATACAAAAAATTCAAAGAGAGCTGGATTACTGGAAAGCACCCGGCATGACAGTGACATTGATTCAGGAAGGGGAGCCGGATCAGATTCAGTGCTTCGGCTATCGAGATATGGAAAATAATCTTCCGATGACCGAAGACTCTAAGTTTTGTGTTGCATCCTGTTCCAAGTCCATGACGGGTGTTTTAATTGCTGCATTGGCTGACAGAGGCTTTCTGGATCTGGACACGCCTGTGTGCAATTATGTCCCGGAAATGAAAATGTGGGACACGGAAGCTTCTGAAAAGATGTCATTAAGAGATATGCTCTGCCACAGAACCGGACTGGGCGGATATGATGTTATCTGGCCCAATGAGGAGGGCAGGGGACGTACTGCAGAAAGACTGCGCTATCTGAAACCAAACAAACCATTCCGTGAAGTTTCACAGTACAGCAATCTGATATATATTATGATTGGTTATGTTGCAGAAAGAGTAACCGGACGTGCATGGCCAGATCTGATGAAAGAATACGTTTTCGACCCGATCGGGATGGACAGAACCTGCTGCCTTGCTTCAGAAATACTTGAAGATGAAGATCATGTGGAACCGTATCAGGTAATCGACGGAAAGGTTACGAAGCTTCCTTTCTGGAACATGAATATGGCAGGCCCTGCAGCCTCTGTGAACAGTACTGCACGCGATATGGCGAAATGGATCCGTTTCCATATGAATGGCGGTAAGAATGAGAAGGGAGAGCAGATCATCAGTGAAGAGATGTTCCGGCAGATTCACCAGCCTCAGATTGCCTATGATGACAGCGGCAGGCCGGACGAAGACTGCTACACCTGTGACGGATATGGCCTCGGATGGAGAATTGGAAAGTATCGCGGAATATGTCTGCAGAAGCACGGGGGAAAAATTGACGGATACAGCACGCTCCAGATGTACCTTCCGGAGGAAAAAATCGGTTTTATTCTCATGATGAATCTTCATACTCCGTCAGATCCTGTCTTTTATCCTATCGTCTATTCCATGATGGACAGTATCTTCGGTCTGGATGAAATTGACTGGGATGAACGTTTCCGGGAAAGAAAAGAATATTCTGTACCGAATCGGTATGAAGGCTGCCGTCGAGATTTTGCGGGAAGCGTACTGCCGAAAGAAAAGCAGGGAACAGCGTTCTCCGGAGATATCCATGCATGGGAAGGCAGTTATGAAGATCCGGGCTACGGCACGATGAAAATAGAAATCGAAAAAGAAGGGAACGGAACAGAACAGCTGAAGCTTACATATCGGGATCAGATCCTTCCGCTGCATCATTGGGGCGGAGAGTATTTCTGGATGGATGGTGTGAAGGAAGATGTCCTGACCATGCGTATTCCTGTTACTTTCAGACAGAGGGAAGGTCAATGCCAGGTGGACGCGTGGTATGAACCGCTGACAGAACCGGCAGAATTCATAAAAAAATAATATACAAGCAAGAACTCCTGCCAGACAATATAGTCTGTGACAGGAGTTCTCTGTTATTCCTCTGGTTTCTGGCTACAATATAAATAAGGTACTTATCGCAAACGATTGACTTTTTACTGCCGTGTGATATAATAGTCAGATTGGGTTGAATTTGAAGTGTTTCGAGGTGAGTAATTTGAATGAAATTGTAACTGCAGTGCCAATCTGGCTCTGTATTCCGTTTGCAGGGCTGCTGCTCTGTATTGCCCTTATGCCGCTGATCCGGCCGAAATGGTGGGAAGAGCATCAGGGGCTGGTTTCGGCAATATGGATTGCGGCTATGGCTGTAACATTCTGCATGGTTTATGGTGCGGGGAAAACCGCAGAGACTGTACTGGAATGCATCGTGAATGACTATCTGACATTCATCGTGCTGCTGTTCGGTCTGTTCTGCGTATCCGGAAACATTACCATGGAGGGAGACTTCGCCGGTTCACCCCGCGTCAATGTGGGACTTCTTGCCATGGGAACCCTGCTGGCAAGCTGTATCGGAACGACGGGCGCCAGCATGCTGATGGTACGTCCTGTAATAAAAATGAACGCATGGAGAAAGAGAAAGAAACATATCATGGTCTTCTTCATCTTCATGGTTTCCAACATGGGCGGCTGTCTGACACCCATTGGAGATCCGCCGCTGCTGATGGGATTCATGCGGGGTGTTCCTTTCTTCTGGAGTCTGAAGCTGCTGCCCGTACTGCTGTTTAATATGGTGATTCTGCTTTTTGTTTTTTATCACCTGGACAAACGGGCGTACCGAAAGGATATCGCACAGGGACGAAAGCCGGATATCAGCAAACCATACACAGAATTTCGCATTGATGGACTGCATAACCTGCTTTTCATTGTCATGATTGTGGCAGCTGTGATTCTCAGCGGGCTGCTTCCGACGACCGCAGCGTTTCAGGATGCAGACGGAAAGGTCCGGGGCATTCACCTGCTGGGAGAAGTGGTACTTACCTATCCGGCCATGATCGAGATTGCCCTGATTCTTCTGGCAGCGTTTTTATCGTTCAAGACGACACAGAAATCCATCCGGAAAAGAAACCACTTCACCTGGGGACCGATCCGTGAAGTTGCCGTTCTGTTCATCGGAATCTTTATCACGATGCAGCCGGCACTGATGCTGCTGAAGACCGTGGGACCGAGCCTTGGCATCAGCCAGCCGTGGCAGATGTTCTGGGCCACCGGACTGCTGTCCAGCTTCCTGGATAATACGCCGACGTACCTGGTATTTCTTACAACCGCAGGTACGCTGGGATTTGCCGGCGGTATCGCCACGAGCCTGGGTACGGTTCCGGTCAGTGTACTTTCCGCCATTTCCTGCGGTGCCGTATTTATGGGTGCCAACACATACATTGGAAACGCACCGAACTTTATGGTGAAATCCATTTCGGAGGAAAACGGTGTCATCATGCCGTCCTTCTTTGGATACATTCTGTGGTCGGCGGTTTTCCTGGTACCGGTATTCCTCATAGATACAATCGTATTCTTTATATAAAGGAGGGAAGAGAACGTGCAGAAGGATCGTGAAAAATACAGAGAAATTGCCAGTCGTATCTATGAACTGGATGGAGAGGTCTACGAATGTGTGGGATCTTCCCTGGGCCGTGCCTTTACCGGAGAGCGGGAGGCGACGATCCGTGCCCTGAGTATGCTGATGTATACGAAACCGGATGGGCACCTGCTCCGAAATGAACTGGCACTGATCAGTAATATGGCGCGGACCATTGAGGATAAAGCAGAGCGAAAGCGTCTGATGATTGAATATGATAACATTCTGAAGGAAATTGCCACTTTGCCTAACGTCTTCGGCAAGGTGGATATTCTGGACAAAGACAGATTTCAGCTGAATCCTGTACCCAAAAACCCGAAGATGTCCAGCCAGGATCATCTGGTGATCTGCATCAGCCGGACCCAGGGAAGCGCAGGCAATGATATCGGATTCGCGCTGGCGGATCAGCTGAAAATCAACTACTATGATGCGGAAATATTCCAGCAGGTGCTGCAGCGTCTGGAGGCAGAAAAGGACGGCGTCCAGGATGCGGAAAGCTTCACGGAGTTTGACAGGTACAGCAAGCCGCCTCATGTCAGCCTAAAGGAACGGCTTCGGCAGTTTAACCGGTATCACGGGCTCAGCAAGCAGGACGCCGTATTCTTTAACATGAGCGACCTGATATGTAATCTGGCCCGGACGGAGGACTGCATTATCATGGGTCGGTGTGCCGACGTAATCCTGATGAACAACTTCATTCCGCACATCAGCCTGTTCATCAGTGCGCCGTTTGAGATGCGGGTGGAATACATTATGGGAACCAGGAATATGAATCTGAAGGAAGCCACCCGGTTCCTGAAGAGGATGGACCGGCAGCATCGGAAATATTATGAGTTCTATGCGAACGATGTGTGGGGAAAACCGGAAAACTACGACCTCTGCATCAACAGTGCCAACTACGGCATGCAGGAGACTATCGACATCATCAAACGGTTGCTGGATCAGCAGAGACAATAAAGAAATAACAATAAGGACAACAAAATGAACGAAAAAATACCAGAGATTATCCTGGAATTCCGGGACATCTCTGGTATTTGCTTTTTTAGCCTATTTTTTCGAAATCTTCTGCACCGTGTTTACAGAGCGGACAGATGAAGTCGGAAGGCAAATCTTCGCCCTCATACACATATCCGCAGATCTTGCAGACCCAACCGGTCTTTTCTTCTTCGATCTTTGGTTGTGGCTTTGGTTTGATGTGTGCGAAGTAGTATGCGTAAGTTACAGATGGATCCGGTGACAAAATCTGTGCTTCGGTCACTTCGGCGATAAACAGGGTGTGAGTGCCATAGTCATGGGCATCGATGACCTTGGCGGACATGAATGCATTGACGCCTTTGGTCACATAATACAGCCCGTTGGCGCTGCGTTCTGCATACTGTTCGAAGCCGGCGAATTTATCGGTATCTCTGCCGCTGGCGAAACCAAACCGCTTGAAGGTATCGAATTCAGCCTTTTCGGACAGTACGGAAATGTTGAATACACCGGTCTTCATGATCATGTCGTGGGTAAAGTTTGCTTTGTTCACCGCGATATTGATCCGGTTCGGCTTGCTGGTCAGCTGTGCCGCAGTATTGATGATGCAGCCGTTGTCCTTGTCTCCGTCTTTGGCAGTGAGAACAAACAGACCGTAGGAGAACTTGAACATGGCATCGTTATCGATGGTTCCGGTCGTCACTTCCACACCGGTTTCCGCCTTGGCAGGACGCTCAAATTTCGGAATGGTAGCGGAAACAGCATCCACCAGAGCATCAATTTCTGCCAGCTGATCTTCCCGCAGGGACGATTTCAGCGTAATTGTCTTATCCAGAATGGTCATGTTCTGACATCCGGAAAGAATCTCGCGCATCAGTCCACCGCTGGTCGGTGCCCAGGAGCCGTTTTCTACGAGAGCAACGGTACGGTTCTGAATGTTGTGGGCAGCCAGATCATGGAGCAGTTCTTCCATGGAAACGAAAATTCCTGCATTGTAGGTTGTGGAAGCGAAAATAAGATGGCTCCACTTAAATGCAGCAGAAACGATTTCGCTGGCCGGTGTAACGGACACATCGTACATTACGGTACGGATTCCCTTTTCCCGCAGACGGCTGGAAATGATTTCTGCAGTATTTTCTGTATTTCCGTATACAGATGCGTAAGCGATCATTACACCGTTTTCTTCCGGAGTATAAGTACTCCACTTTACGTATTTATCGAAGTAATCTTCGATACCGGCTCTCCATACGAAGCCGTGAAGCGGGCAGATCATCTTGATATCCAGACCATGGGCTTTTTTCAGCAGGGCCTGTACCTGCATGCCGTATTTGCCTACGATGTTGGTGTAGTAACGGCGGGCTTCGTCCATATAGTCGTGGTTAAAATCCACTTCGTCAGCAAAGATGGCGCCGTTCAGTGCACCGAAGGTACCGAAGGCGTCCGCAGAGAAGAGAATTTTATCGGTGGAATCATATGTAACCATGACTTCCGGCCAGTGAACCATCGGAGCCATGACGAACTGGAGATTGTGACGTCCGGTGTTCATGGTAGTGCCTTCCTTTACGACGAAAGCCTTTTTGGAAATGTCCAGATGGAAGAACTGGTCGATCATGGCAACGATCTTTTCGTTGCAGACGATGGTCACATCCGGATAGCGGAGCAGAAGTTCCGCCAGGGTAGCGGAGTGGTCCGGTTCCATATGCTGGATTACCAGGAAATCCAGGTGCCGGCCGCCCAGAGCATACTCCAGGTTCTGGAAGAATTTGTCGCTGACTGCCTTGTCTACCGTATCGAAGAGAACGGTTGAGTCATCCAGCAGAAGATATGAGTTGTAGGATACGCCATCCGGTACGGAATATACGCCTTCAAACATGGCAAGACGCCGATCGTTGGCACCGACCCAAATCAGGTCATCAAGTATTTTTTTCGTGCAGTGCATAATGGAAAACCTCCTTTATATCTATTGCCAAAATATAAACAATGTGTTCTGTAAATATATTGTACACTTTTTAGCGGGAAATAACCAGCAAAAAAGCAAAATCCCCCGATATTTATCGGAGGACTGCCCGCTTCGAACTGCCGTAATACAGCAGCCCGGGCGCGAATGGGTGTATTATAATGTTATGGGTGGGTGATAAAGAATTCGCATGATGCGAATTTTTACGCATATAATATACTCCAGAAAGTGGATTTTGTCAATAGATAACAGAAAAAAAGAGAAACGTTCATATGTGGCAACAAAAAAGGTTGGATTTACATTTCTGCAGAATCGTAGTAGAATAGAGATAAGAAACCTGCAGGGGGAAAGTGGAAATGAAAAAAATACAGAAAAAAAGAATCCTGTGTCTGCTGCTGATGCTGTGCCTGCTTCTGTCCATTCCGGGCGGGGCATTCGGTGCAATTGCTTATACAACCGTGCCGGTGACTGTTGACGGCATCCGCCTGGATGACTATGCCTCAGAAGTATTGGATAAGGTAAATGAGGTGCGGGCGGAAAGTGGTCTTCAGCCGCTGACCCTGGACAGCGATCTGCAGGAGATTGCCCTGCAGAGAGCAGCGGAAATCGCTGTGTACTTCAGTCATACCCGGCCGAACGGAATGAGCTGTATTTCTGTTTCCGAGAAAATGGCCGGAGAAAATATCGCCATCGCTTATCCAAATTCGGAATCCGTTATGACAGGATGGATGAATTCGGAGGGACATCGGGCAAATATTCTGAACCCAACCTACAGCAGCGTAGGAATTGCATGTGTTTACCAGGAAGGCGTTTTCCGATGGGTGCAGACCTTCGGGAGATTTACAGGGAACGGAAAGCTTGCAGCCGATGAACTGGGAAAAAGTCATACGGTGGATGTTCTGACCGGTCTGATCAACCTGAAATACAGCGGTGAGAACATCATCAGTCTCAACAGCGGACAGGCATCAGATACACTGCAGGCCAGATGCAGCAGTACCAATGCCCAGTGGTCTTACGGACAGTTTGGGCTGGATTCGGAACTGCTTACCTACCGCAGTTCTGATCCGACGGTCCTTGCCGTTGATGAAACGGGTCATATGACACCGAAGAAGGTGGGATCGGTGGTGCTGACCATAAGCCTGAAGGCGGATCCATCCCGGAGCATAACGCAGGAAATTCTGGTGGAAAGCTCCATCACGCCGGAGATGGTAAAGCTGTCCCAGACCAGTTATATATATAACGGCAAGGCAAGAAAACCGGAGGTCACCGTGGAAGGCGTTCCGGAAGAAAACTACATCGTGTCATATAAAAATAATGTCAAGGTGGGAACTGCTTCCGTCATCGTGGAAGGCATAGGCAATGTGACAGGGAGAGTAGAGAAGACGTTTGAAATCAACTACGACCGTCCGGCCCGGGTGACGCTGCAGGCGCCAACCACGGGAAACAGTCATTATGTGAAGGTGCGCTGGAAGAAAACGGACTGCGACGGTTATCAGATCCGTTACTCCACATCCAAAACCTTCAAGACCTATAAGACGGTTTACGTAAAAGACGGGGATGCCGTATCGAAGACCATAAAGGGTCTGACGAAAGGGAAACGGTATTATGTGAAGGTACGGGCCTACAACCTTTACGAGGGTAAACGGGTCTACGGCAGCCTCAGTACCTGGCGCAGCGTGGTCTGCAAATAAGGTGCAGCATGGCTTGCGAATAAGTCTTGTATTTCCTGCCGGGGGAATATATAATAATATGTAGAAACTGAACAGCGGGGAGCTTGTGGAACAGGCTGAGAGGAAGGTATGACCTTCGACCCATGAAACCTGATATGGATAATGCCATCGCAGGGAAGTCTGGAATTTCTGAGACATTTGAAAATGCGGAAGAAACGGGAAACTGCCAGACGGGTGGTTTCCTTTTTATTGTGAAGTTTGACTGTAAGTTTCAGCAGAGGAGGTGTGCAGAATGGTTAAGATCAATGGAAAGCAGCTGGATCTGGCGGGAAAGCCTCTGGAAAAATATCTGGAAAGCGCGGGCTATGACCCAAAAAGGATTGCAGTAGAACGCAACGGTGCGATTCTTCCAAAAGCCAGATACAGTGAGACCATCCTGTCTGACGGCGATGAAATTGAGATTGTCAGTTTCGTCGGAGGCGGCTGACATTTTGCGAAAGCCGGAAATGACAGCAAAAAAACACAGAGAAACAGAAATTAGAGAAACAGACAGAAAGAAGGATCAATCAATGAATGATGATAAGTTAATCATAGGCGGCCGGGAGTTTCACTCCCGGTTTATTCTCGGTTCCGGGAAATACTCCCTGAACCTGATCGAAGCAGCAGTAAAAGATGCCGGAGCGGAAATCATTACACTGGCGGTACGCCGTGCCAACACGAAGGAAGAAGAAAACATTCTGGACTTCATTCCGGAAGGCGTGACTCTGCTCCCGAACACCTCGGGTGCGAGAACTGCAGAAGAAGCGGTTCGCATCGCACGGCTGGCCAGAGAGCTGGGGTGTGGGGATTTTGTCAAGGTGGAAATCATGCGCGATACCAAATACCTGCTCCCGGATAATCAGGAAACCATCCGGGCAACGGAAATCCTGGCGAAGGAAGGCTTCATCGTCATGCCGTACATGTACCCGGATCTGCAGGTGGCCAGAGATCTGGCAAGTGCAGGAGCGGCGACGATCATGCCACTGGCATCTCCGATCGGCTCCAACAAGGGCCTGGCAACGAAGGATTTCATCCAGATTCTCATTGACGAGATTGACCTTCCGATCATTGTCGACGCGGGGATCGGCAAGCCGTCTCAGGCCTGTGAAGCCATGGAAATGGGTGCTGCCGCAATCATGGCCAATACGGCCCTCGCAACTGCCGGGGATCTGCCGATGATGGCGTCTGCGTTCCGTCAGGCCATTGAGGCAGGGCGCAAAGCATATCTGGCTGGCCTTGGTCGTGTGCTGACCAGAGGTGCTTCGGCATCAGATCCGCTGACAGGATTTCTGCGGGATTAGGAGGGTGGCTCAATGGAAAATCAGTTTTTCGTGGATTCGGAATTTCTGTCTCCGGAAGCGCTGGAAAAGAAGCATCGCCTGGAAACCGATCCCTCCTGCCGAAAAAATCACATGGCGTATCTGCCGGATATGGAGCAGATTCAGTCGGATATTTGCGGCAAGGTGATGGAGCAGATGGAATCCTATGACTACTCGGTTTATACGGCGAGGGATGTCCGTGAGGCGCTGAATCATGAGACATGCAGCATTGAGGATTTCAAAGCCTTGCTGTCTCCGGCGGCAGAGCCGTTTCTGGAGGAGATGGCGCCGCGGGCCCGCCTGGAAACCAGCCGCCATTTCGGAAATACGGTCTATCTTTTTACGCCGCTGTACATCGCCAATTACTGTGATAATTACTGTGTTTACTGTGGGTTCAACTGCTATAATCACATCAACCGGATGAAGCTTTCCATGGAACAGATTGAGCACGAAATGAAGGTCATCGCAGACAGCGGTATGGAAGAGATTCTGATCCTGACCGGAGAAAGCAGATCCAAAAGTGATGTGAAATATATCGGCGAGGCCTGCAAGCTGGCAAGGAAATATTTCCGCATGGTAGGTCTGGAGATCTATCCGGTAAACACGGAGGAATACCGGTACCTGCATGAATGCGGTGCAGACTATGTGACGGTCTTTCAGGAAACCTATGACACAGAGCGGTATGAGCAGCTCCACCTGATGGGCCATAAGCGAGTGTGGCCGTACCGGTTTGATGCCCAGGAGCGTGCGCTGATGGGCGGAATGCGGGGCGTAGCCTTTTCAGCACTGCTGGGTCTGTCTGACTTCAGGAAAGATGCCCTGGCCAGCGCACTGCATGTGTACTATCTGCAGCGTAAGTACCCTCATGCGGAGATGTCTTTATCCTGTCCGAGACTCCGGCCGATTATCAATAACGAGAAGATCAATCCGCTGGATGTGCATGAGACGCAGCTCTGCCAGATCCTCTGCGCCTACAGGATCTTCCTGCCTTTCGTGGGAATCACCGTCTCTTCCAGAGAAAGTGCAGCGTTCCGCAACGGCATCGTAAAAATCGCCGCAACAAAGGTTTCTGCCGGTGTATCTACAGGAATCGGCGATCATGAAAGCAAATATACGGGAAAGGAGACGGATGGGATGGAAGGCGACGAGCAGTTTGAAATCAACGACGGCCGAAGCCTGGAAACCATGTATGAAGACATTGCGAAAGAAGGTCTTCAGCCTGTCCTCAATGATTACCTGTATGTCTGATATATTATGTGTGACCAATCGCCGGCTCTGCAGCGAAGATTTCCTGACGCAGCTGGGAAAGATCGCAGAAGCCAGGCCTGCCGGCATTATTCTGCGGGAAAAGGATCTGTCAGAGGAAGAATATATGGAACTGGCAGTGAAAGTGATGAAACTATGCACGAGAGCAGGCGTGCCATGTATTCTGCACAGTTTTCCTTCAGCGGCCAGGCGGCTTCACGCAGAAGCCATACACCTGCCGCTGGATCAGTTTCTGACCATGGATGAAGGGGATAAGGCGTCGTTTCGCGTGATCGGCGTGTCCTGTCATTCCCCGGAGGACGCAGAAACGGCTGAGAAACATGGGGCGACCTACATCACCGCCGGTCATATATTTGATACCGACTGTAAGAAGGGAGTGCCCGGACGGGGGCTTGCGTTCCTGGAGGAAGTCTGCAGGGCTGTTGCCATACCGGTATATGCCATCGGCGGCATTTCCCCGGGAAACATCGACGCCGTCAGGGCGGCGGGTGCTGCAGGTGCCTGCGTCATGAGCGGGCTGATGCAGTGCGAGGATCCTGCGAGCTATCTGAATTTACTGCAAGAAAAAACTACGGCATAATGTCGTAGTTTTTTACATCATTTTCTGTCCGTTGACAATCAGGTGAAACGCAACCTTCAGCTGTTCTGCCGCACGGCGGCAGAGCAGCATGCGTTCCATGAAGATTTCAAAGTACTCCAACACATCACAGATCTCCGTTTCGATGGTGATGTCCAGGGTAATCGCAGTTTTTTCAATCATGACATGCGAATGGGTCACGGAAAAATTGACCCGGTCATGGATATCGAACTGCTCTACGGGCTGACGGCGCACACGGGTTCGCCGCACGTCGGTTTTATCTGCCAGAATCAGGGCTGCTGCCACGGAATTCACCGGGAAGGCGGTGGACTCGTCGTGATTGCCGATGGCGGTCACGATGGTTGCAATGTCTTCTGCTTCCGCGCCCATGTTATCCAGAATACGGAAGGCCATGACGGCACCGCTCTGGGCATGCTCAATTCGGTTGACAATGTTACCGATATCGTGAAGATAGCCGGCGATTTTCGCAAGCTCCGCTTCCCGCGGGGAATAGCCCAGCTCCGTGAGAATCTGACTGGCGGTATTGGCCACTTTCAGCACGTGGGGAAAGCTGTGCTCCGTATAACCCAGGGCAATCAGTGATTCATCCGCCTTCTGAATATATGCGTTGATTGCCTGATTTTTTCTGACATCTTCGAATGTGATCTGCATGATTTCACTTCCTTTACCACTTATTGAATACTTTTTCTGCGAAGCCGAGGAAATCCTTTATTTCAATGACGCGGCCGTCATCCAGCACCGCCTTGCCGGTGAACAGCCCGAAGACCTGATGCTGATCGGAGCAGATCAGCTTCACATCGGTGCAGGCCGCCCGATCCATGATCGGAACGAAGCCCATTTCGAACCGGCCGTCATCGCTGGTGAAAGTCCACGGCTGCATGTAATCCTCTGTCTGATCCATGGTCTCCACGGTGACGCCGCTTTGCCCGCAGCAGCCCCCTCGGGTGGTGAATGTATCTGCCTTCGTCGGGATATGGAAGGTCACCTGACTCAGCTTATGGGCCTTGCCATCATAAAAAAGCATATTTTCACTGGCTGCGGAGGTATCCCCGAAGCCATAGCCGATATTAAAGCCGAACGGCACTCCGTCCACCAGGCCGGAAGCACTGCCCCAGTACCAGGTATTTTTATAGGTCCATACACCTCTGCCCCAGTCCAAAACGCCGAAAGCTTCCCCGGGACGAAACTCGTAAACGCTGCCGTCAAACTCCACCTGGCCGGATGCCGGCATGCAGTTGATTTTCTGATTATAATAGAACGCCGTTTTCTTTTCCGCAAACGGAGTACAGATCACCATGGACTCCTGATCGGGATTCTCCAGGCGGATTTCACCGGAAATCGGTTTGCCGTCGCAGAAGTGATTCATGTGAAAGCGCAGGAGCCGATAATCACCCCGATGAAGGAATTCCAGACCGTAGTTTTTCTTCGAAACAGATAAATCGCCATTAGACGATGAGTCAGGTAAATTGCGCTTTCCCAGGGTCAGAACACCCATGGGACTGGTGGTCTGCTGCCAGCCGGTCCGAAAATCCAGGAGAGAAATGCTGTCCAGACTCATGTAGGAATTATCCGCAATGGTCAGCGCCACCGCATAATCTCTGCAGGTGATCAGATAGTAATCCCACTCTTTAATGCGCAGCGGGCCGGCTTTGATGGCACTGCGGTCATAGTTCATGAGAAGCCCCTTCGTGTATCCGGGTTCCGTCAGATGTCCCTGACCGTCCAAAAGGGCATGACGTGTGGTGATTTCATGCTGCATATTTCTCCTCCTTCTGCCGCCCCCGGCGGCCATGTTTCTGAAAGATTCTACTCTAAAGATAACAAATTTTCTCCCATTTGGCAACAGAATGAGGTACAATAATCATTGTGAAGGAGGTTAAGTTTATGTTAAACATCGGTTGTCATCTGACGTCTTCCAAAGGCTATGAAAATATGGGCCGGCAGGCTCTTTCCATACATGCCAGTACGTTTCAGTTTTTTACGAGAAATCCCCGGGGAGGCTCCGCAAAATCCATCGACCCGGAGGATGTTTCCCGGCTCCTGAAGATCGCCGGGGAGGCAGGCTTCGGGCGTCTTGTGGCTCACGCACCATACACTCTGAATCCCTGCTCCAAAGAGCAGAAGACCAGGGATTTCGCTTACATGGCCATGGCAGACGACCTGTCCCGGATGGAATATCTGCCGGGCAATTACTATAACTTTCATCCGGGAAGTCATGTGGGTCAGGGAACAGAAACCGGAATCGCTTTGATCGCAGGACTCCTGAATGATATATTGAAACCGGAACAGTCCACCACAGTTCTGCTGGAGACCATGGCCGGAAAAGGCAGTGAGGTAGGCGGCAGATTCGAGGAGCTTGCCGCAATCCGGGAGGCGGTGAAACCGGAGCTGCGGAGCAAAGTTGGCGTCTGCCTGGACACCTGTCATGTCCACGATGCCGGATATGATATTGTGAACGACCTGGGCGGCGTGCTGGAAGAATTCGACCGTATCATCGGTCTTTCTAATCTGAAGGCGCTCCATATCAACGATTCCATGAATCCAAGAGGTGCCCATAAAGACCGTCATGCGAAAATCGGAGAAGGCCATATCGGAACGGACGCCATCGTACGGGTCATCCGTCATCCTGCACTGCAGGGTCTGCCTTGCATTCTGGAAACACCACAGGAGGATCTGGCAGGATATTGCGAAGAAATAAATATGCTTAGAAAGAAATACGAGGGGGCAGAATAAAGATGAAAACAGATATTTTAGCCGTCAATCCCGGCTCAACCAGCACGAAGGTGGGCGTTTTCCGCTGTCAGGAAGGCGGAGAACTGACGGAACTTTTCATGGAGACCATCAACCACAATCCCAACCACTTACTGCAGTATGAATCGCTGGAGGCGCAGCAGCCTTACCGTCGTGAAGTGATCGAATCGGTATTAAACGATAAAGGGTACAACATGACAAATTTGCGTGCTGTGGTTGGCAGGGGCGGTCAGCTGCAGGGACTGAAAAGCGGAGGATACCGGGTCGATCCCAACTTCTGCAGGGATATGATGAGTCCGAAAAATGTACAGCACGCCTCCAACCTGGGTGCACCGTTGGCGTACAGCCTGGCAGAGCCCCTTAACATTCCATCGTTTATTTACGATTCGACCAGAGGCTGCGAATTATCCGATGTAGCCAAGGTATCCGGACTGGAGGGACTGGTTCGCTACGGCAACTGCCATGTGCTGAACTCCCGCGCCCAGGCCATCCGCTATGCCCGGTCTGTGAGGAAAGAATATCAGGATATGCACATCATTGTCTGTCATATGGGCGGCGGCATTACAGTCAGCGCCCATGAAGGAGGAAGGATTATCGATGATTCTTCCTACGATGAGGGCCCTATGTCACCGGAGCGGACCGGAGGCATTCAGCTGACAACCTGGACCGAGCTGTGCTGCTCCGGGAAATATACAGAAGCCCAGCTGCAGAAGAT
>JAQXSU010000233.1 GCA_029219125.1 Bacillota bacterium | reverse complement strand
GACTCTTTGGTGATGTTGTATAATACAGATTCGATGTCCTTCATGTTATCCGGATATGTCTCTGCGAAGTATTCTTTGGTTTCCACTTCCACTGCATCCATATTTTCCAGTCTTTCCATCTTGTCTGCAGTGTGGATTGCTTCTCTCATCTTCGGCGTTGCATAGGCTCTTACGGCTTCGTCGATTTCTTCCAGCGGCTTGTAGAGCTCTACCTTCATCTTTTCTCTGCCCACTTCCACAACGATCTGATCGATGAATTCAACCAGCTTCTTGATTTCTTCATGGGCGAACAGAATCGCATCCAGCATATCCATTTCAGGAACTTCCTTCGCACCTGCTTCTACCATCATGATGGCATCTTTCGTGCCGGCAACGGTCATGTCGATGTCGGATACTTCTCTCTGTGCCAAAGTCGGATTGATTACGAATCTTCCGTCAACTCTGCCGACTTTTACGGAAGCGGTAGGACCGTCCCATGGAATATCGGAGCACGCAATTGCAATGGAAGAACCGATCATGGCCGCAATTTCAGGGCTGCAGTCCGGGTCAACCGACATGCAGGTTGCAACGACAACGACATCGTTATAGAATCCCTTCGGGAACAGCGGACGAAGCGGCCGGTCCATCAGACGGGAAGTCAGGATTGCATGTTCGGAAGGACGTCCTTCTCTCTTGATGAACCCTCCCGGAATCTTTCCGACGGAATACATTCTTTCTTCGAAGTCGCAGCTCAGCGGGAAGAAGTCGATTCCTTCCTTTGGTTCTTTGGAACAGCATACGGTAACGTTTACCACGGTATCGCCGTAGCGCACCCACGCCTGGCCGTTGGCCTGTTCGCAGACTTTGCCGATTTCAATCTGCAAAAGACGTCCGCCAAGGGGATACATAAATGTTCTGTAATCTGTAAATCTAGGCATTTTTTCCTCCTGTTTCTTTTCGCGCCAATGCCCTTTTCCGTATGACTCTCGGAAAAAACTCTCTCCTCTGCCCTGTTCTGTACGGCACTGTGAGTTCTTTCAGAGAGTCACATCATACATAACCGGTGCACGGCGTTTTCTGATTAAGTGATTAAAGTGATACAATAAAAGCGGGGTTTGACGCCCCGCTTAAATTCCGTGATTACTTTCTCAGTCCTAAACGTGCGATCAGAGTTCTGTATCTCTCTAAGTCGGTTTCCTTCAGATATGCCAGAAGGTTTCTTCTCTGACCTACCATCTTTAACAGACCTCTTCTGGAATGATGGTCTTTCTTATGAACCTTTAAGTGCTCATTCAGGTCATTGATTCTGTAAGTCAGGATAGCAATCTGAACTTCCGGAGAACCGGTGTCGCCTTCCTTTAACTGATAGTCCTTAATAATCTGCTGTTTGATTTCCTTTGTAATCATTTTCTTCTCTCCTTTTCTTTCTTCACCTTCTGCTGAGTGATCCGTCGGAGTTTCGGGGGACTAAGCAAAAGGTACAAAACTCAACGATTTATACTAACATAGATTTTATGCACTGTCAATTATTTTATGTATAATCTGTGCAAAATTCTGTACAAAATCTACGCAGAACCCGATTATTTTTTTCGCAGCTCCTCCATCACCTGCTTCAGCTTCCGCACCGGCATATCCTCGCCCTGCAGAAGAATGTTCTCATGGGTTTTGGCGGAAAATCCGATCTTCACCACCGTAACATACGGTTCATTCATAATTTTTCCTTCCGATGCTTTTTTCTTTCCGGAAGGGGTGTTCTTCGTAAAGGACATCCCTGTCACATCGTCCTTCAAAACCATCAGCTCCGTCTCGCAGTGAGGGCATTTGAAATAATATTCGTTGCTTCCGAACAGTTTCCATTCCTCCCGCACAAGCCATCCCGGATTTTCCGTGCCGCAGAACGGACAGGCTCCGATTTTTTTATCTGCAAACTGCTGCGGTATATTATAGGTTACATTTTCATTTCTGCTATATTCTGCTGCCATGTTTCAGCTCCTCGAAAATATCTCTTGCCAGATGACGCATCCATTCATCCGCTTCCGGCACATACGTTTCATTGAAAATAATCACAAGAACAAAAGGGAATTCTCCCCGGATCAGCGCTGCATCCGCCGTAATGCCTCTGGCGCCGCCGGTCTTGTTTCCCACCGGCGCTTCCTCTTCGATATATGCCGGAATGCCTGCACGGTCCTGCTGCTGCTCCAGGATATCCCAGATTGCATCGGAAACTTCCCTGCTGACAAATTCGCCCTTGTAAATCTGTTCCAGAAGGAACCCGATTTCTTCCGGTACTGCTTTATTATTATACCCCTTTTCCTGCATGGCGTCATCATAAAAAAGCCGTTCCAGATGGGTTTTTTTCAGTCCCATTTCGCGGAACTGTCCATTCAGCCGCTCGATTCCGTAATGATCAATCAGCAGATTGGCTCCGGTGTTATCGCTGATGGTTATGGTCAGATTGCAGAGGGTTCTGATATCCACTACCGGCTGCTCTTTTTTCAAAATCCATAATATTTCCTTTCAAAGCGTGCGAAAAGCACAACCCGGATCAGGTTGTGCTTCGGGCA
>JAQXSU010000232.1 GCA_029219125.1 Bacillota bacterium | reverse complement strand
GTGGAAACGCCGGAGCAGATCGAAGAAGTGGCCCGGGGTGTGAAAGAGGCGGGCGCATCGATTTTGCGGGGCGGCGCGTTTAAACCGAGAACCTCGCCGTATGATTTCCAGGGATTGAAGCATGAAGGCATCGAGCTGCTGGAGCATGCCAAGGAGCATACGGGGCTTCCAATCGTGACGGAGATCATGAACCCGAACCATCTGCCTATGTTTGAGCACGTGGATCTGATTCAGGTGGGCGCACGGAACATGCAGAATTTCGAGCTGCTGAAGGAACTGGGAAAGATCGACAAGCCGATTTTGCTGAAGCGGGGCATGGCCAACACCATCAAGGAGTGGCTCATGAGTGCGGAATACATCATGGCCGGCGGCAACGAAAACATCATTTTATGTGAGCGAGGCATCCGGACTTTCGAGACATATACGAGAAATACGCTGGATCTTTCGGCGATTCCTGTGCTGAAGGAACTGACCCATCTGCCGGTCATCGTGGATCCGAGTCATGCCACGGGGGTGGCGCGGTATGTGAAGCCTATGGCGCTGGCGGCGGTGGCTGCGGGAGCCGACGGGCTGATGATCGAGGTGCATAACAATCCATCCAAGGCCCTTTGCGACGGGGCACAGTCTCTGACGCCGGCACAGTTTGCTGACGTAATGGCGGGCGTGCATCAGCTCCGTGAGGTGATGAAATGACAGAGACAGGCAAGACGCAGGAAATGACTGTCGGTGTGGTAGGCCTGGGGCTTATCGGCGGTTCAGTGGCCAAGGCATATAAGGCGGCAGGCTATCGGGTGCTGGGAGCGGACCGGGATACGAAGATCCTGGGTTTTGCCCGGCTGGCGGGGGTGATCGACGAGGTGCTGGAGCCGGAGACCAATCTGAGCCAGTGCGATCTGGTGTTTCTGGCCGCTTATCCCGGCGCCGTCATAGAATATGTAAAGGAAAACGCCGGCCGGTTCAACAAGGACGGGCTGGTCATGGACTGCTGCGGCGTGAAGAAGGCAGTCTGCGAGGCCTGCTTCCCGGTGGCCGAAGAATACGGTTTTACCTTCGTGGGCGGTCATCCCATGGCAGGCACCGAGCGGTCAGGGCTCAAAGTCTCCCGTGCCGATCTCTTTCAGGGGGCGTCCATGGTGGTGGTTCCGCCGGTGTTCGACGACATCCGGCTGCTGGCCCGGGTAAAGGAGGCACTGAAGCCCATGGGGTTTGCCCGGTTCAAAATCACCCGTGCGGACCATCATGACCAGATGATCGCTTACACCTCCCAGCTGTCCCATATCGCATCCAACGCCTTCGTCAAGAGTCCGTCGGCGCTGGAGGAAGAGGGCTACAGCGGCGGCAGCTTCCGGGATCTGACCCGGGTTGCCTATCTGAATGAAAAGATGTGGACCGAGCTGTTCATGTATAATAAGGAAGCACTTCTGACCGAACTGGATATTTTGCTGGGAAGCCTGCAGGAATACCGGGACGCTATCGCCGCGGAAGACCGGGAGACCCTGGAGCAGCTTCTGCGGGACGGCCGGGAGCGAAAAGAAGAACTGGAGAAGAAACGACCGGAGAAAAAGTAATGAAAAAAACCATTCATGTAGATACAGCGCGTCCCTACGACGTGCACATCGGGGCAGGGCTGCTGGATCAGCTGGCAGAGCTGCTGCCGGAAAAAATCAGAGCCGTAGCGGGCCGGGGCGGCAAGGCGGTTCTGCTGACAGATGAACATGTGAATCCTCTGTATGGCGATCGTACGGCACAAAATCTGTCCGCCCTGGGTTTTCAGGTGCTGCGGACGGTGGTGCCGGCGGGGGAAACGGCGAAAAGCGGAGATTGCTATCTCCGCCAGCTTTCTTTCATGGCCGAAAATCACGTTTCACGGCAGGATGTGATTTTCGCCCTGGGAGGCGGTGTGGTGGGGGATCTTTCGGGATTTCTGGCTGCGACCTATCAGCGGGGGATTCCTTTTGTGCAGCTTCCGACGACTCTGCTTTCGGCGGTGGACTCTTCGGTAGGCGGCAAGACGGCCATCAACCTGCCGGAGGGAAAAAATCTGGTGGGAGCCTTTTATCAGCCTGCGGCGGTGATTATGGATACGGACACCCTGGACACGCTGGAGCCATCGGTATTTGCCGATGGATGCGCAGAGGTGATCAAATACGGCATGATCTGGGATGCGAAGCTTTACCGGCGGCTTGCGGAAAAGGTGCTGCCGGCATGCCGCAGCGACAAGGCACTGCTGGCGGAGATCATCGCTGCCTGCGTGGATATCAAGCGGCAGGTGGTGGTTCAGGATGAACTGGACAAGGGACTGCGAAACCTGCTGAATTTCGGCCATACCATCGGCCATTCCATCGAAAAAAACAGCGGATTTGAAATTTCTCACGGCAGTGCGGTGGCCATGGGCATGGCCATGGTGACGAAAGCCGCAGAAGAGGACGGAACCTGTGAAGCAGGTACGGCAGACGGACTGAAGAAGCTGCTGGAAGCATACGGCCTTCCGACAGAAGCACCGTTTACCACGGAGCAGCTTCTGGCGGGCATGCTTTCGGATAAGAAGATTGAAGGCAGAGAGATCAACCTGATTCTGCCGCGCAAGATCGGGGACTGCTTTATCAGTCACATGGATGTGGCACAGGCCCAGAAACTGCTGGCAGGAGGGAAAGCATAGATGGAAGTGAGACTGGACAACAGAAAACTCACCGGCAGGGTGAAGGTCATACAGTCCAAGTCCTTTGCCCACCGGATTTTGCTGGCGGCGGCTCTGTCAAAGATCACTTCCGGCATGGAAACGGAAGTGAAACTGGAGACGGTCAGCGAGGACATGGAGGCGACCCGCCGGGTCATTGGGGCCATGGAGCGGGGCGAGGGTGTGCTGGACTGCGGTGAAAGCGGTACGACCCTGCGGTTCATGGTGCCGGTCTGCGGCGCACTGCAGGGAAGACGGCAGG
>JAQXSU010000231.1 GCA_029219125.1 Bacillota bacterium | reverse complement strand
GTCGGTGTAGTCATCTTCATGCTCTCCGGCATCTCCGGAAGCTCCATGACAGGAAACCTGATTGCCCTGACCGAAAGCATCTCCTTCGCATTCATGACAGTGGGTGCCAAGAAATCTGCAGGGGATAATCCACTGGGACTGACGGCCCTGGCCAATCTCTTTACGGGGCTGTTTATCTTTTTCTTCCTGCCGCCGCAGTTTGCCGACCTGGGCACACTGACCGGCATGGAATGGATCATCATCCTCATTCTCGGCGTCGTGCAGATCGGTCTCGGCTATGCCCTGTACAACATGGGCGTCCGCCGGGTTTCTCCGCAGAAAGCTTCTGTCATTGCCCTCTGGGAAATGATCCTGGGACCGGTCTGGGTCGCAGTCTTTCTCCACGAATATCCGGGACTACTGGTCCTTACCGGGTTTGTAATCATCATTGCCGGTATTCTGGCCGATGCCAGAGCCGATGGAGCCGTCAGCTGACGGCTCCTTTTTTTCTGTTTATTTCATGAATGTACCCAGAATGTTTCTGGCAAGGGAAGCGCCTACGTTTCCTCCCAGTTTCTTACCGAAGCTGCCGCCGACGGATTTACCGATGGCATTGCCCAGTTCCCGGCCGATGGTGCCGGCTGCAGTGGACGCCACCTGTTTCCGGCGATTTTTCGCCTCGCGTTCCATCCGTTCCTCTTCCTTCAGCCGTTTCTTTTCTTCTGCCAGCCGTGCTTTTTCTTCCGCTTTGGCAGCAGCAGCCTGCTCTTTGGCAGCCGCCTGAGCTTCTGCATCCTGCTGTTTTCGGATGACCTCTTCTTTCTCCATTCTCTGGAAGAATTCATAGGCAGAATCCCGGTCCACCGCCTCCTGATACCTCAGGTACAGGTTATTCATTACGATTTCTTTCTGCTTTTCTTCGTCGGTAATCGGTCCCATCATGGACTGCGGCGGCAGGATTTTGCACTGCTTTACGATGCCCGGAATACCCTTTTCATCCAGAACGGAAATCAGAGCTTCTCCCGTGCCCAGGCTGGTCAGCACTTCGTAGGTATCGAAGTCCGGATTGGCACGGAAGGATGCAGCAGCCGCCTTGACCGCCTTTTCCTCTGCCGGCGTGTAGGCACGAAGGGCATGCTGGATTTTGTTCCCCAGCTGACCCAGCACCTCATCCGGAATATCCTTCGGCGACTGGGTGATGAAATATACACCCACGCCCTTGGAACGGATCAGCTTGACCACCTGCTCGATTTTCGACTGCAGGGCCTTGGAAATGTCCTTAAACAGCAGATGGGCTTCATCAAAGAAGAACACCATTCTCGGCTTATCCATATCTCCCACTTCCGGCAGGGTCTCGAAGAGTTCCGAAAGCAGCCACAGCAGGAATGTGGAATACAGCGTCGTGTCATGAACCAGCTGACGGCAGTCCAGGATGTTGATCGGTCCCTTGCCGCCGCTTCCGCCGAAGAACCAGTCGGAAAGGTTCAGCGCCGGTTCCCCGAAGAACTCCTCGCCGCCCTGCGCCTCCAGCGCCACCACATCCCGCAGGATGGCAGCCACGCTCTGTTTGGCGATATTTCCGTATTCCTTCGAAAACTCATCGTTATGCTCTCCCACATACTGGAGCATGGATTTCAGATCCTTCGTATCGATCAGCAGCAGATTCTGGTCATCTGCGATCTTGAATACGATGGTCAGAATGTCTGACTGGGTATCGTTCAGATCCATCAGCTTGGACAGGAGTACCGGTCCCATTTCCGAAATGGTGGTCCGGGCAGGAATGCCCATCTTGCCGTAGATATCCCAGAACACAGACGGATAGGACTGATAGCGGAAACCGCATTCCTCCAGACCGAATTTCTGAATCCTTTTCTGCATATCCTCGCTGTCCACACCCGGCCGGCACATGCCCGACAGATCCCCTTTGATGTCGGCCAGGAACACCGGCACACCTGCATCGCTGAAGGATTCGGCCAGTACTTTTAACGTGATGGTCTTGCCTGTTCCGGTGGCACCGGCAATCAGGCCGTGACGGTTTGCCATTTTCGGTTCGATACACACCTTTTCACCGGCTGCATCGCCGATCCAGATTTTATCATTGTAAAACATAGGGAACCTCCTGTATATTATATATGTCTATTTTACACGGTTTTCCTGTGGTTTTCAAACCTTTTTCG
>JAQXSU010000230.1 GCA_029219125.1 Bacillota bacterium | reverse complement strand
CAAAGCGGATGCTTTAGGAGAGCACATACAAATAATCCATTTAACAACTAAGACCACATACAACTTAATATGTCTCCGTAGTTAAATGGATATAACAGTGCTCTCCTAAAGCATCGTTGCCGGTTCGATTCCGGCCGGGGATACCAGCAAAGAATGGGGAATGCAGTAACGGATAACATTCTATGAACTGCATTCCCCCTTTTTTGGCGCATTCTTTTCACTGAAACATTTAAAATATGCCTCCGATGCCACTGACCGGTTGGTTTCTCCGTCATTGGCACCATCGGGCACCAGAATCACCTGCTCCAGGAAAAAACGTTCTTTCAGGAACCGGGTGATCTTTTCCCGGTTAATGTTGATATCGTTAATGGTAATCTTCACGATTCCGCAAGCCTTGGCCTCCTTCAGAAGTACGCTGACAAGAGGCCTGGAGATTCCCAGCTTTTTCGCAATCTGGTTCTGATTCATATCCTCTTCATAGTACATGCGCGCCACGGCGATCATGCGCTCTATTTTCTGTTCTTCCGGTATCATGTTCTGCCTCCAAATGCTGTCTTAAAACTGAACTTTTCCATATATTACTCGAAAAGCTGACATTTGTCAATTTTTCATGTGGTCACTCAGACCGCTCTCCTTCTGCTTCGGCGTTTTCCGGCCTGGTCACCTGCCAGATGCCGTAAAGAATCAGCAGTGTACCTGCCAGCGACATGGCTGACATGGGCTCATCCAGAAAGAGGATCCCGGCAAAAGCTGCCACAACCGATGTCAGTGTTCCGAATGTAGCCAGGTTCACTACGGGCATTCTGGCTGCTGCATAATTTACCAGAAGTCCTGCTGCCACAGAGCAGAATACACTCAGTATGATCACAGCAACCACGAAGGAAGGCACTTGCAGCGGGGCGAGATATTCGGACAGATTACCGCCGGTTTCCCGAACCGCTGCCATCGTAAACCATACGGCACAGATCAGAATGACGAAATAGGTTCTCTCAAAGGTGGTAAACTCCTCCGCAGATTTTCGATTTGCTATCTTATATACTGCAGAAGTCAGACAGCAGCAGATCAGCAGAAAGACCCCGATTGGCCGGATGATTCCCATCTCTTTTCCGGATATGGTCATCAGTATGACACCTGCCACCGGAAGGATGCAGAACAAAGTCTGCCTGCGGGTGGGATATTCCTTTAGAACAAGCGCTGCCGCCGCCAGTGAGACCACCGGAACCACTGCAAGGATCACACCTGCAAATGTGGCATTGGTATAAACGATGCCAAAGGTCTCAAAATAAAAGTAGATTGGTTCCGCAACTGACAGAAGCAGCAGCGGCATAATCTTCTTTCCGCGAAATGAAACCTTTTCTTTTCCTGACAGAATGAATATATTCAGAAGAAGAAAGGCAAGAATAAACCGTATTGAAAGGTACACCACCACAGGTGCGGTTTTCATCGCGATCCTGGCGAATAAAAAGCTGAATCCCCAGATCACATTTCCTGCTGCAGCTGTAATGATTGGGATTGTTGTTTCATTTTTCACTTTATCACCTGCAAACATTCCTGAAATTGTTTCTTTGTCTTTTCTCATTTTAGATAAATATCAATCCCCGGTCAACAGGAAATGTGTTATAATAGGATGACGAATTGCAGAAAACAGATGGAGGAAATTCCCTTGATTTTACTCAACGCTACAGATATATCCAAATCCTATACCGTAAATCCCCTGCTTTCCAATCTTTCTTACGCCATCAATGAAGGCGACAAGATCGGTCTCATCGGGGTCAACGGCACCGGAAAATCCACATTGCTTCGGATTACGGCGGGTGCAGAGGAACCGGACTTTGGCAAAATCGTTCTGACCGGAGGTGTCCGCATCGGCTACCTGCCTCAGGCGCCGGCATACGATCCCGAGGCCACGGTGCTCGAGCAGGCAGCCTCCTATCTGACGGCGGAAACGGCTGCCGAGGGGGCTTATAAATGCAAATCCATGCTGAACCAGCTGGGGATCACGGATTTTGAGAAGAAAATGGGCACCCTGTCCGGCGGCGAGCGGAAGCGGGTGGCCATGGCCGGCATTTTTACCAATCCCTGCGACATCCTGATTCTGGATGAGCCCACTAACCATATCGACAGTGACACCGTAGAATGGCTGGAAAATTACCTGAAAAAATTCCGCGGCGCAATTTTCATGGTTACCCATGACCGATATTTCCTCGACCGTGTTACCAACGTGATTCTGGAGCTGACAAACGGCAAGCTGTACCGCCATGAAGGCAACTACGAAGTCTACCTGGAAAACCGGGCTGCCCGGGAAGAAATGGCGCTGGCCACTGAACGGAAACGACGGACCCTGTACCGCAGAGAACTGGAATGGATGCGCCGCGGCGCCCAGGCCAGAACCACCAAAGCGAAAGGCCGCATCGACCGATTCCATCAGCTGGAGGAAAGCAAGCTCGTGGTCAATGACGCTGCCCTGGAAATGAAATCGGTCTCCTCACGGCTTGGAAAAAAGATTATTGAACTGAACCATGTTTCGAAGTCCTTCGACGGCATTCCTGTGATCTCCGATTTCACCTATACCGTGCTGCGAAATGACCGGATCGGCATCATCGGAGAAAACGGCAGTGGGAAATCCACTTTATTGAAAATGATCTGCGGCGAACTGCAGCCGGACAGCGGCACCGTGGAAATCGGCGACACGGTGAAGATCGGCTACTTTTCCCAGGAAAACGAGCATATGGATAAGTCCCGCCGGGTCATTGAATATATCACCGACATTGCCCATAACGTAAAGACGGAAGACGGCTATATCAGCGCATCGCAGATGTTGGAGCGTTTTCTGTTCCCGCCCCACATGCATTCCATTCCTGTAGGACGGCTTTCCGGCGGAGAGCAGCGGCGGCTTTATCTTCTGGGGATTCTCATGGGAGCGCCCAATGTGCTCCTTCTGGACGAGCCGACCAATGATCTGGACATTGATACGCTATGCATTCTGGAGGATTATCTGGATTCTTTTGCCGGAGCCGTCATCGCCGTATCCCATGACCGTCATTTCATCGACAGAATTGCGATGCGGACCTTCGTTTATGAGGAAGATGGCCGTATTGCGCACTATCCGGGCGGATATACAGACTGGGCAGAGAGAAGAGACGCCCGACTGGCTATGAAAGCTTCGTCCGAATCTGCCGACGAACGAAAAGAAAAAGATGCCCGAAAAAAAGCCGGGACAGAAGATTTTGCAAAGAAAAAACTGAAATTCACGTATAAAGAGCAGCTTGAATTTGAAACCATCGATGAGGATATTGCAGCCCTGGAAGAGGCGCTGGCCGATGTGGACTGTCAGATGGGCAGTGCCGGCAGCGACTACGGCCGGCTGCAGGAACTGGCGGCAAAGCGGGAGGAGCTTTCCGCTTCCCTGGATGAAAAGATGGAGCGCTGGGTCTATCTCAACGATCTGGCGGAAAAAATTGAAGCGCAAAAGAAATAGGGCTGCATTTCTGCAGCCCCCTTTTTTTGTCTGTATTCCTGATCATTCCACGGGTTTACACCCGACACGTTTCTACTGATAGCACCGCTCTCTTTCGATGCAGACATAGTAGCAGCTTTCATTCTCTTCATTGGTTGCGCCCTGTACGGCAACTGTTACTTTTTCCGTATAGCCGCTGCCCTTGATAGCCTTCTGCTCCACCAGTGTGTATTCATCCTTGCTCTTTTTTGCATTTCCGTAGGCGATTTCCACGGCCTTTTTCAGGCGGCTTTCGGAAAGAGTAATACCCATGGAATTCTTCACTGCTGTACAGATGGTTTCAAGGCTGCTGCTGTCTGTGCTCGTAAAGTTTTCAGTATAGAAACGCAGATAGTGATAATATTTACCGGTGGACTGCAGATGGAATACGCCTCCTTCCAGATAGCGTGATTCCATTTCGCCGTTCTCCATGGCTGCTGCCAGAACCAGATCATCGATTTCATCCTCTTCCTCCGGCTCGTAGCTGCTGAATATATCATAGACACCGCCCAGAGATGCCGAAATACCCTGATTCATTCTGGTTTCCAGATCCGATGCCAGACCTTCCAGGTCGCCGTAATCCGTCTTTTCCAGCATAACAGCCATGCCCAGATTTTCGCTGGCAGAAAAGCCGAAGTCGAAGGTTGATTCCATATCTTCCGCATCATAATCGCTTTCGTCGATATCACTGGCATCTTCATTTACTTTTTCATCGTAACTTCCTTCTTTCACATCTTCATCACCGGTTCCGCCTTCGCCTTCCGTATCTTCGCCGGTCTCATCGGAAACAGAGGTACCATCGTCATCCTGCGGTTGATCCGCATCGTCCTTGTTCCCGCAGCCAAAAGCTGCAAACGTCAGCAGAAAAATCAGCAGAAGTGCTGTTACTTTTTTTAACCTGATATTTTTCATGGGGATAATCTCCTTGTCTTCATTTGTTTTTTGCTTTCTTAGAGTATACCATAAAACCTTGTACTTTTGGTGAAAATATTACAGATGAATGACTGAATAATATGGAATCTTTATGTCATGACGCAGCTTCTCTGTTTCTCCTGCCTGCGTCCAAGCTCCCATGCTGCATCCGCCAGTGCATCCATATCCGACGGACAGTTGTACGGACCTACGCTGACCCGCACTGCTCCCTGCTTCCATGTGCCGATGGTCTTATGGGCCAGTCCCGCGCAGTGAAAACCGCCCCGGACCGCAATCCCGTACCGGCTGCTGAGAATATCCGTCACTTCCTCCGCTGAATATCCCTCCAGATTAAACAGTGTGATACCTGTCTTCCGTGAAGGCTCCGGCCCATACATTCTGACGAACGGCATCTCTGCCAGCCGCTCCTCCAGCCTGCAGATCAGTTCCTCTTCATAACAGCCGATCACCTCTGCACCGATTTTGTTCACATAAGCTGCCGAATACCCCAGACCGATGATTGCCGGTGCATTGACCGTCCCTGCCTCAAACCCTTCCGGATATTCACAGGGCTGCACTCTGCTTTTGGATTCCGTTCCCGTTCCTCCCTGCAGCAGAGGCCGCAGCTTCACGCCTTCTCTGACATACAGCCCGCCCGTTCCCTGCGGTCCCAGAAGGCCTTTATGACCGGGAAAGGCCAGCAGATCCGCATGGAGTTTTCTTACATCCAGGTCCATGCTGCCTGCCCCCTGGGCGCCGTCCACAAGAAACAGAATTCCCTTCCGCCTGCAGATATTTCCGATCTCCTCCAGTGGCATCTTCGTTCCGGTCACATTGGAGGCTGCCGTGACCGCAACCATTCGTGTATTGGGCCGAAAGGCCTTCTCCACATCGCAGCCCCGCAGGAATCCCTCGCGATCAGCCTGCACCACCGTCTGCGAAATTCCCTTCCGTTCCAGGAATTTCAGGGGTCTCAGCACCGAATTATGTTCCATGGATGTGGTCACCACATGATCCCCTTCCTCCAGTACGCCCCGGATGGCCATGTTCAAAGCTTCCGTTGTATTCTTGGTAAACAGCAGCCGGGAACCGTCTTCGATGTGGAAAATCTGCGCCACCGCCTGCCGTGCATGATATACTTCTTCTCCCGTTTTCAGCGACATCTGGTGGCCGGAACGCCCGGGATTCCCGCAGTACTGCAGCATGCATTCCTCCATAGCCAGAGTCATGCCCTTTGGTTTGGGAAATGACGTGGCCCCGTTATCAAGATAAATCATCGCGTACCCCCTGAAAGGAAAAATAGAGAGCATTTCTGCCCTCTACATACTATGCGATTTCCCGCAAAATATTTCCTCCCGGTTTTTCCTGCCGTCTCTCACTTTTTTCATTCTCCGTGGCTGACCAGACCGCTTCCGCTGATGGGAATGGCCTCGCCGCCCAGCACAGGTTTGCTGCGAAGCAGTGCTTTGAACACATCCTTGAAACGGGCCAGCATTTCCCGCACTTCCCGGTATGTGCTTCCGAAATAATCCCTCTGGTCTGATGCCACGCCGCATACCGTAAGTCCCAGCTTCTTTCCGATATACAGAGCCCTGTACTGGTGGTATTCCTGGGTCACTACGATGACACGCTCTGCACCGAAGATGCTTCCCGCCCGGTACATGGAATCATAGGTGCTGAAACCGGCATGATCGCAGAAGATGTCCTCCGCAGGAACCCCTGCTTCTTTGGCATAGTTCAGCATGACATGAATTTCGTTATGCTCCACCTGTCCGTTATCGCCGCTGAGAAGCAGCTTCGGTGCGATGCCCAGTCGGTACAGCTCGATGCCTGCATCCAGCCGATCCTTCAGCATAGGAGTGGGGGTTTCCTCATCTTTGATCCCGGCACCCAGAACCAGAATACAGTCTGCATCGAAATCCGCAAGCTGCTGCTGTGTCACCTGATTAAAAGATACTTCACCGGTAACAATACAGGCGATATCCTCCGACGTGGTTCGCTTTACGCTGCTGCTGATACAGAATACAGTCAGCACTGCCAGAATCCCTATGATAAATAAAACCAGAAATACTCTGAGAAAAAAGCGCTTAATCCTCTGCATTGGCTTCCCATTCCTCTCTGATGATGGAGAACATCAGGTTGTCCCTGTCCGTTCCGTCATAAATGTGATAACCCTTTCTCTGGCGTCCTTCATATTGGAAGCCGCACTTCTCGATGACGCGCTGAGACCGGTGGTTTTCCGGTCCGGTGCAGATTGCCAGAACCACCAGCCCAAGCTCACCGAAGGCATAATCAATGACTGCACGGGCGGCCTCTGTCATATAGCCCTTTCCCCAGCTTTCCTCCGCCAGAGAATATCCCATCTCCATGCTCCTGACATCTTCTCTCCGGCGGTCCGGTTCCAGACCGATACTGCCGATGATCCTGCCGGTTTCCTTTTCCCGGATGGCCCATACTTCATGGGGCAGAAACAGTTCTTCTATGATTTTTCTGGACTCTTCACGGCTTTCATGAGGCTTCCAGCCTGCGTTGGGGCCTACGTTCGGATTCTTCGCGTAGGCGTACAGACCGTCGATATCCTCATCAGAGAGGTTCCACCCGTTCAGCCGCAGCCGTTCTGTTTCTAATGCTTTCATAATTTTTCCACCTCCCCGGTTTTATAACCGAACATACAAATAAACAGGCACAGAGCCACACTACCCAGCAGCGGATCTACCGGAGACCATACCAGATTGCTGAAAAGCATCACCGCAGGACCGCATACCATCGAGGCCAGTACCGGGCCTCTTCGGAATTTTCCCTTGCAGAACAGTGCCAGCGTCAGCGGGATAAATACCACTGTGCCGCGAAGTCCCATGGACAGGAATCCCAGGTCGTTGATCAGGGCGCCCGGAATCATGACAGCCACCAGACCTGCAAAAGAAAGCACTCCCAGAATGCACAGCCGCATAGAGATGATATGGGCTTTTCCGTGATGCAGCGATGGTGCAAGCCGACCGGCGATATCCCGGATAAAAATGGTAGATACGCCCAGAGCCAGTCCGCCGCCTCCGGTGACCACTGTAATGAGAAGTGCGCCCAGTCCGATGCCTCCCACCACCGGCGGCAGGTTGTCCAGAAGAAACATCGGGAAGGCTTCTGCCGGATTGGAAAGGCCGGTTCCCCGCATAAACAGTCCCACCACCATACCGGTGAATCCCACAGGGATGCAGATGAGGCAGCTGATCAGGGCCGCCTTTTTCGCTACATGATAATTTTTTGCGGACCATACGGCCTGTGCATAAGTCTGGGTAGACAGCACGCCGAGGATGGCTGACATACAGTTAGACAGGTCTCTGCCCACGCCTCGGCTGAACAGATCCGAAAGATGAAGTTCCAGCGTTCCGCCCAGGGCCACCGGCCCGCCGGATTTCACGAAACAGAGGATCACACATACTGCTGAGGTCAGAAGCAGAAGCGCTACTTTAACGATGCCTCCCATTTCTGCACCCCATGCGCCGCCGAATACCACATAACAGCACATGAGCAATACGGACAGGATGGCTCCGATCCAGAGCGGCACGCCGGTGAGGGCCATCATCAGTGCACTGGAGGCTACCACATTGGATATAATGCTGACCAGAATACCAATGGAACAAAGTATCGATCCAAGATATTCCGCGGTTTCGCCATACTCTTTACGGATCACTTCCAGAAGGGTCACATCCCGCCGCCTGCGAAGCGGTGCCACATAGATCAGACACAGAACCAGTGCGCCCAGACCTGCCCCTACGGTAAACCAGACAGCAGACAGTCCATAGGTATAGGAAAGCTGTGCGGTTCCGATGGTGCACTGTCCTCCGATCAGCGATCCGAGAAGGAGGCCGCTTACCATAAAAATCGAGCCCTTTCCTCCTCCCGTATCAAAATCTGCGGCGTTTTTCACCTTGTTTGCAGAATAGACTCCTACGCCGATGAGTATTGTGAGGGCAATTACGATACCAATAAAATGTCCCGTTTCCATTTCCTTTTTCCTGCTTTCCTGCTGCGTTTCCTGTTTTTTATTTCGTACAGCGCCTATTCCGTTGTACTTAATATTTCATTGCTCTTGGTTTCTATCTGGCTTACCTTCATATTCGGTGCATCCTCCGGATCCACATCTTCCAGAAGTCCAAGCACGTTTTTCCCAAG
>JAQXSU010000229.1 GCA_029219125.1 Bacillota bacterium | reverse complement strand
TTTTGCCCAAAGTACCAGCTCATTATGCTTTTCTCTGGTAAAAATCAGGCTGTTGGTCACGTACGGCAGCAGATCGATCATCGCTTCGATTTCTTCCGGGAAGATGTTCTTTCCGTTTTTCATGACAATCACACTCTTGCTTCTGCCCCTGATCCAGACAAATCCATCTTCGTCAATGGTACCCAGATCGCCCGTATGGAACCAGCCGTCCTTCAGAACTGCAGCAGTCTCTTCCGGCTGATCCAGATAGCCCAGCATTACGTTTGGAGCCTTCACTACAATCTCTCCGATACCGTCATCATCCGGTTGTTCGATCCGCATCTGAACCCGCGGCATCGGTTTCCCCACGGAACCGGCTTTCATGTATTCATGGGATTCAGCCGCAAGCACCGGTGAAGTTTCCGTCAGACCATACCCCTGAATCAGCAGAATACCAAAGTCGTTCATTCCTTTTGCCACTTCCGGTGCCAGTGCCGCCGCACCGCAGATGATCAGACGCAGTTTGCCTCCCAGCTGCTGGATGATTGCACCGAAAACCTTACGGCGGACATGGATTCCCACCTTATCCAGCACACTGCAGAGTTTCAGACCCATGCTGACCTTCCCGGTCAGTCCCTGCTTTTCCACTTCCTTCATGATCTTGCGATACATGTTCTCTACGATCAGCGGTAC
Organism: Bacillota bacterium; assembly: GCA_029219125.1. GTDB lineage: Bacteria > Bacillota > Clostridia > Peptostreptococcales > Anaerovoracaceae > RGIG7179. The sequence goes on along the minus strand of JAQXSU010000229.1, from coordinate 12,640 downwards.
ACCGACGAAAACCGTAACGCCGTATTCCTTCAGATTTTTCGTCACATAGCGCAGGCCGTCGCAGAACACGCTGCAGGCACCCATGCACAGAAATACCATGACACCCCCCAGTCCGAAGCTGTGATGGAACGGTAGAAACGCCATATTCACATCATCGGAATAGAAGGCTTCGTAATTGTACATATCGATTGTGTTGCTGACGATATTATACTGGCTCAGCATCACTGCCTTGGACTGCTGGGTCGTGCCGGAGGTGAAAAGAAGTACAGCCAGTGCATTTTCGTCGATGACAGCATCCCGATAGGACAGGTCACCTTCTGCCATGCGCCGCTTACCAGCTGCAAGCATCTCTTCATATTCATTGCCTTCTCCGGAAATGCACACGAAGGCTTCCACCTGAATCTTACCGTTTTCCCGTACCTGATCCACCAGCTTTTTCATTTTCTCATCATAAAACAGCACACGAATCCGGCTGCGGATAATGCTGGATTCCAGTTCCTCCGGTGTAAATCCCTTGTCAAGGGGCACAGCCACGTTGCCGCCGCAGACCACAGACAGAAAACAGCTATACCATGGATAGCTGTTTTCTCCGATGATTCCCATGGAACATCCGTCAAATCCTCTTGCCTTCAGCTCTGTCCCGAGGGCCTCCAGATTTTCGATGACCTGCGTAAACGTGACGGATTTGATTTCTCCCTTTACTTTAATTTTGAATGCATTGTTTTCAGGATATCTGGCCGCCGCAGCATAGACAAGTTCTCTGATATTTCTGCAGTTTTCGTCAAAAGGTGATTTCGTTCTCATATATACAGCTCCTTCATGTTTTCTAATACCAGACTATCAGTTTTTCTAAACCTTGTCAACGGTTACTTCTGTGTTTTTTTCCGGAAGAAAGAAGCACCGGGATCAGTTCTTCTCTGCCGGCTTTTTTCAGCGCGGCAATGACAGTTTTTCTGTTTTCCGGCCGGTTATAGTGAATCAGTGCGCGCTGCATCTTCTTTTCTTCCAGCGTCTTGGCCACATAAACAGGCGCCCCGGTGAACGGATCCTGTTCCGTGTAGTATATGCAGGTAGCCAGGGTCCCCGGTGTCGGGTAGAAGTCCTGCACCTGATCCGGTATGAAACCATATTGTTTCAGAAACAGAGCCAGTTCCACCGCATCTTCCAGCCGGCTGCCGGGATGGCTGGAAATCAGGTACGGGATCAGGTACTGCTTCAGTCCAAGCTTTTCATTGGTCTTTTTATATGCTTCACAGAACTGCAGGAAAACTTCCTTTCCCGGCTTGCGCATCTGTGCCAGCACCGGCGGTGAGATATGCTCCGGCGCCACCTTCAGGGTACCGCTCACATGATGCCTGCACAGTTCCTCCAGGAATTCCTTTCTGTGCGGATCAGCCATCAGGTAATCGTAACGGATTCCCGAACGGATAAATACTTTTTTTACCTTATCAAGCTTTCGAACGGAACGAAGCACATGCAGATAATCGCTGTGGTCCACCTTCATATTGCGGCATACGCCCGGGTAAAGGCAGTCTTTGTTTCTGCATACGCCTGCCGTCAGCTGTTTCTCGCAGGCAGGCGAGCGGAAATTGGCCGTCGGTCCCCCGATATCATGAATATATCCCTTAAAATCCGGAAGCCCGGTCAGTTTCTTCGCTTCCTCCACGATGGATTCGCAGCTCCGGCTTCGTACCTGCCTGCCCTGATGATACGTCAATGCGCAGAAGCTGCAGCCGCCGAAGCAGCCCCGGGAACTGACAATACTGAACTTCACTTCTTTGAAGGCCGGGATCCCGCCCTCGGCATCGTAAGACGGATGCCACCGGTTTTCAAAAGGCAGTTCGTAAATCCCATCCAGTTCTTCTCTTTCCAGAGGAGGCTGGGGCGGATTCTGAACCACACAGGTGCTTTCGTTATATGGTTCGATCAGGGTGTGTCCCGTGATATCGTCGTTGTTTCGGTACTGCATGGCGAAGCTTCTGCCGTAGGCTTCTTTTGATGTCCTTATCTCCTCAAAATCCGGCAGCCGGACCGGTTTTCCCTTCTCGGAGGAAACCATGGTCTCAGGATCCAGGGATGCAGGATTGGCACGATAGCAGGTCCCTTTTACCCAGGTGATGTCCTTCACGTCAATACCGCCGTCCAGCGCCTCTGCAATTTCCAGTATCGCCCTTTCTCCCATACCGTAGACCAGAAGATCCGCCTTCGAGTCCAGCAAAATGGATCGGCGCACCTTATCCTCCCAGTAGTCATAATGACCCAGCCTGCGCAGGCTGGCCTCCAGGCCGCCGATAATGACCGGTACCCCTTTATATGCTTCTCTGGCACGGCCGCTGTAGACGATGACCGCCCGGTCCGGCCGTCCTCCCGCCTTACCGCCGGGGGCATATTCATCGGTTTTTCTCCGCCGGCGGAACACAGAATAATTGTTCACCATGGAATCGACCACACCGCTGTTAATGAGAAAGCCCAGTCTCGGACGGCCGAAGCGGCGAAAATCTTCTGCAGAATGAAAATCAGGCCGCGGCAGCACTGCGACCCGATATCCGTAATGTTCCAGCAGACGTCCGATGATGGCCGTGCCAAAAGAATGGTGGTCCACATAGGCATCACCGGTCACAAGTACGAAGTCCGCCTGATCCCAGCCTCTTTGCTCCATTTCCGCTTTTGTAATGGGTAAAAACATCTCTTCTCCTGAAACGGGGTGTGGAAAAACTCCCACACCCCGAACATAACATATTGAAATATCGATTTATCTCTGTCCCTTGTCGTAAGGGATACCTTCTGCTTTCGGCACTCTGGACTTTTTCGAAGTGAATGCCAGAACGATAAGGGTAATCAGATACGGCAGCATTCTGTACACATACGGACTGATGCCAATTTCTGCCAGCATATACACGCCGTCCCCGTTGATATCCAGGGTGGAATACGTTGCTGCGATACACTTGAACAGACCGAAGAGCAGACCGCCTGCCGCAATGTTCAGCGGCGTCCAGTTACCGAAGATCATTACTGCCAGAGCCAGGAAACCGTAGCCTGCTACAGCACCTGTGGCGGAACAGCCTGCAGTAGTAAGGGCATAATTGAAACCGCCCAGGCCTGCCAGCACGCCGGACAGAATGACACCGGCATACCGCATTTTATATACATTGATTCCCAGGGAGTCCGCCGCCTGAGGATTCTCACCGCAGGCACGGAGCCGCAGACCGAATCTGGTCTTATACAGCACGATGGAAACCACGATGAATACCAGGATGCAGATATATGTGGACAGGTAGACTTTGTTCAGGATCAGATCCCCGAAAAATCCCCAGCTGTAATCTTTCGGAAGTCCGAATGTGGAAGGCCGGATCATGAACCAGCCTGCCGCACTGCCGTCTGCCATACCCAGGGTGTTCTGCTGTGCAATCAGCACGATGAAGAACAGTACAATAGCAGGAGACAGCATGTTCAGTGCGGTACCGCCTATGGTCTGGTCTGCCTTCAGATTGATGGCCGAAAATGCCAGCAGAAGTGAGAACAGTCCACCGCAGACAGCGGCAACCAGAAGCGTCAGCAGAAGCAGGATCTGTCCGGATTCTTTGTCGAACAGATTCATTTCCTGCATGATGCGGATAAACAGTACGCCCACGAAAGCGCCGAAGATCATGATACCTTCCAATGCCAGGTTGATGACACCGGAACGCTCCGCGCAGACACCGGCGAGAGCAACAATCATCAGAGGAACTGCGAACAGCAGGGTCTGTTGAATTAAGAATACCATTACTTGTTTCCTCCCTTCTTCTTATCCCGTCCGTTCAACATCTGCTTGATCAGCATGGAGAACGCACTCAGGTATACAATGATCGCGATGATAATATCGGAAATATATTCGTTATAAGCTGTCAGCGATTTCAGCTGTGTACCTGCCACGTTGAGCATGGACATGAACACACCTGTAAATATCACACCCACCGGGTTGTTGGCTGCAAGCAGCGCAACAGGAATGCCGTTGAAACCTTCCGCCGGAAGACTCTGATAAGTAGACCAGAAGAATTCTGTGTTTCCTGCCAGATAATACAGGGAAGCACCTGCAGCTGCCAGTGCGCCGGAAATCATCATGGAAAGAATGATATTTCTCTTGTCGTTGATTCCTGCATATCTCGCTGCGTGGCGGTTGGAACCGCAGGCCCGCAGCTCGTAGCCGAAAGTGGTACGGGTCAGCATGATGAACATTGCCACAGCAAGAATGCATGCAATCCAGAATCCTCCGTTTGCCTGAGAACCCGGGAACAGAATGTTCATGCCCATCTTCGGCGTCACCACGCCTACATTCTTCAGCGGAATAATATATCCCACCTTGCCGCCTTCTGCGGAATTCTTAAATATCTCATGTGCATCAAACCACCAGGTAACAAGATTGGCTGCAATCCAGTTGGTCATAATGCACGTGATTACTTCGTTGATATTCAGATATGCCTTGAATATTCCCGGGATTGCTCCCCAGAGAGCCCCCAGAAGCATGCCTGCAAGGAATGCTGCCAGCCATGCGATGAATACAGGGCATCCTGTGTTTCCCAGTGTAAGACCTACCGTCAGGGTACCCATGGTTCCCATCAGATACTGACCAGCCGCACCGATGTTGAATAAGCCGGTTTTGAAAGCAACCGCTACGGAAAGTCCGGTCATGACCAGAGGCGTGGCACGGAACAGCATGTTGCCCAGGTTCACAGGATTGTAGCCGAAGGACAATGCACCTCCGTCACGGCCTGTACTGAACACACCCAGGAATACCAGGCGAATACCTTCCCAGATACCTTTCATGCTGATTCCGTCTTTCGTCAGTCCTACAATAATGATGATCAGCGTTCCCACTGCCATACCGATGAGAATGGAGATGATGGCGGAAAGAACGGATTTCGCACTGTCAGACCGATACCATTTCTGTTTGCCGGTCACAGGTTCCACTCTTAACATGACGCATCCTCCTTTCCCTGACGCTTGGCACCGGACATATACAGTCCCAGTTCCTGCACATCTGTTTTTTTCGGGTCAAGCTCACCCACGATTTCTCCTTCATACAATACGAGGATCCGGTCTGAAAGGCCCATGACCTCATCCAGTTCCAGGGATACAAGCAGAATTGCCTTACCCTTATCCCGTTCCGCAATCAGCTGCTTATGGATATGCTCGATTGCACCCACGTCAAGACCTCTGGTCGGCTGCACCGCCACGATCAGCGGTTCATCCCGGTCCAGTTCACGGGCGATGATCGCCTTCTGCTGGTTTCCGCCGGACATGCTTCTTGCCGTAGTCACAGCGCCCTGTCCGGAACGGACATCGTAATCCTCAATCAGACTCTCTGCGTATTTTCTCACCGCATCGAACCGGATAAATCCATGATTCTGGAACCGTGGCTGCATATAGGTCTGCAGTACCATATTCTGCTCCAGGCTGTAATCCAGCACAAGACCGTGCTTATGGCGATCCTCCGGAATATGGCTCATGCCGGCCAGACTTCTCTTTCGGATGCTGCTGCCGGATATGTCCTTCCCACAAAGGGTGATCTTTCCGCCGCTTGCCTTCTCCAGGCCGGTCAGGCCATGGATCAGTTCAGTCTGTCCGTTTCCGTCGATACCGGCAATGCAGACGATTTCTCCCTGCCGGACGTCGAAGGAAATGCCTTTTACCGCATCGTTTTTATGCAGCTTGGATGGAACCCGCAGACCTTCCACCTTCAGAACCACATCCTTCGGCTGGGCAGGCTCTTTCTGAATTTCCAGCTGAACAGGCCGTCCCACCATCATGTTGGACAGCTCCTGCTTGTTGGTGTCCTTCGTATTGACGGTACCGATATACTTTCCCTTTCGAAGAACAGTAACCCGGTCAGACACCGCCATGATTTCATTTAATTTATGTGTGATGAACAAGATGGATTTGCCTTCCTTCGCAAACCCTCTCATAATTTCCATAAGTTCGTCGATTTCCTGTGGCGTAAGAACCGCTGTCGGTTCATCGAAAATCAGGATATCGTTATCTCTGTACAGCATCTTGAGAATTTCCACTCTCTGCTGCATGCCTACGGTAATATCCTCTACCTTGGCATCCACGTCCACTCTCAGTCCATATCGTTCTGAAAGTTCCAGTACCTTTTTTCTTGCTTCCTTCTTTTTCAGGAATCCAAGCTTATCGGTGGTTTCCGCACCGAGAATAATATTATCCAGAACGGTGAACACCTCAATCAGCTTGAAATGCTGGTGTACCATACCGATACCCAGTGCGGTGGCATCGTTCGGATTGTTGATCTTAACTTCTTTTCCATCTTTTTTGATGGTACCTGCTTCCGGCTGATACAGCCCGAAAAGCACACTCATAAGAGTGGATTTGCCTGCTCCGTTTTCTCCGAGGAGCGCATGGATCTCGCCCTTCTTCAGCTGCAGGGTAATGTCATCGTTAGCCACGATTCCCGGGAATTCCTTCCGGATGTGGTTCATTTCTATTACATATTCCGATGTCATAGTAATTCCTTGCCTTTACTTTATTCTGCGTTTTGCCCAAATTTTGAAAAAAAGGGGGAATATGCTTCCCCCTTTATGCAGGTCTTTAAAACCTTCTTTGTTTTCGTTTTATTTTACGAAAGTGATGTTTTCAAGGCCAGCAGCGGATGGATCTGCCATGGAAGAATCATTGTCAACTGCGATTTCACCGCTCTTAACCTTAGCATATAATGCTTCGTAATCTTCCACTGTCCAGTTTTCCAGTGACCAGGTACCAGTCGGGATACCTACTGCATCATCAGCAGCACCCAGAGTCATGGAACCGTTGATCAGCGCACCACCGTCATAGTACTTGCCGAGAGTCAGCATTACGGAACCAGCCAGATCCTTCATAGCGGAAGTTACAACTGCTTCAGACAGGTTGCTCTGGTCTACGTCTACACCGATCAGGGCAGCTTCTGCTGCTTCAGCAGCGTCCTTACCGGAGTTGAACATGGAACCGCCGCACATGAAGATCACTTCAGTACCTGCTTCGTACCAGCCCTTCAGCATAGCTGTCAGTTCCGGAGAATCGGAGAAGCTGGAACCGTGTTCCCAGCTGTAACGCATTTCAACAGTTACGCCCTTTTCACCAGCTGCATCGTTTGCACCCTGTGCATAGCCGTAGCCGTATCTGATACATGCAGGGTTGGAACCGCCGCCGCCGCCGGAGAAGCCCAGCTTGGTGAAGCCTTCCATAACTGCAGCATAACCAGCCAGATAGCCAGCCTGTTCTTCCTGATAGTTAACGCCAACCAGGTTGTCCAGACCCATATCCCATCCATCTACGAAGATGAACTGAACTTCAGGGTACTGCGGAGCTACTGCTGCCAGTGCAGTTTCCTGCAGGAAGCCCGGGGTTACCAGAACTTCAGCACCAGCTTCGCATGCGTCAGTCATAGCCTTGATTCTGTCTTCATCGGTTGCCTGAGAGCCGTTTGCAGGCTGATAGTACTTATAAGTCTTGCCGTTCTGGCTTGCATAAGCCTTGCAGCCGTTCCAGGTGAACTGGTTGAAGGAACCATCCTTCAGCTGACCTACGTCAGTAACCATTGCGATCTGATAAGTACCGTCTGCAGATTCGCAGTTATCATCGATTGCATCGAAATCTACTGCAGTACCCTGATCATCTCCAGCAGGTTCGTCTGCAGCAGGTTCGTCGTTTCCGCCGCAAGCAGCAAAGCAGAAAACCATTGCTAAAATCAGCAGAATTGAAAGTAACTTCTTCTTCATTTTTTCCCTCCTAAAAGAATTACTCGATATGAATTATATCTTCACTATTATAATACAAAAAACAGGAAAGGGAAAGTCTATTTTTTCAGAAAACGTCAATATTTGTTAATAATTTCTCCATAATTTTAAATCTGCCCGCCGGATATCTCCGGCAGGCAGTGATTCTGCTTACTTTGATGTATTATCCGGGATGTATTATCCGGCGAAGATCTGCACCCAGTACGGCGTGCCGCCGCCATCCACCGCATAACCCACACCGATTCTGGTATAACCGCTGCTTAAGATGTTCGCCCGGTGACCGGAAGAATTCATCCATCCGTTCATCACCATTTCCGCCGTCTTCTGGCCCTTGGCGATGTTTTCTCCGGCAGTCCGGTAGGAGATGCCCGCCGCCTTCAGCATGTCAAAGGCCGAACCGTAGGTTGGCGAGGTGTGTGAAAAGTATCCGTTTTTCGCCATATCCTCCGCTTTCTTCTGGGCTGCAGCAGCAAGCTGACTGTCGGAAGCAAGACTTCCCAGTCCCGCAGCCGCTCTCTCCTGATTGACCAGGCGCACCACCTGCGCCTGTCTGGTTCCGCTCTGCAGTGCACCGGATCCCTGTCCGGACTCCTGATCGGCTCCCTGTCCGGCCCCGGCACCGCTCTCCGGTTTATTCTCTGTCTCCGGCATCTGCACACCCGGAATCGTGATACCGCCGGAAGTGCCCGGCTTCCATACGCCTGCCTGGCAGACATATTTTGAGAAATAACCCTGTCCGCCGAAGAGCTTCCAGCAGCCCCCGGCTCTCTCTTCAGTGCCTGCGCCGTTCTCAGCCGCCAGCGCATTTCCCGCACCTCCCAGCACCACCATGGTGCTCAGTACTACAGTCATCAGTTTCTTTTTCATAACAGTCTCCTTTCATGGCATTTCTATTCGTCTTGTCTTCAGAAGACTCTTTTACTATAACGTGCTTTTTCGCCCGTGCCTACCCCTCAAAATCTGGCGTCCCTGCCATGTTTTAGGCGTCTGTACCGTTGTTTTCGTCCGTTCGTTGACAAACAGTCCGGGATTCTGTAGAATAATAGGAAATACCATGCGTGAACAAAAGGAAAGGATTTGAATATGAAAAAAAGCATCTTGAAGAAGCTGTCGCTGCTGACGGTCTTTCTTCTTCTTTTTACGCTTCTGTCTGCATGTGCGCCGGCACCGGAAGATCCGGGCAATACAGGTGCTGACACTGTATCGGAACCCGGCATCAGTCAGTCGGCACCGGATCCTGACGGAAGCTATACTTCTGCGGAAGATGTGTCGGCGTATCTCATTGCCTACGGAAGTCTGCCGCATAATTTCATAACGAAAAAAGAAGCCCGTGATCTGGGCTGGGAAGGCGGTTCTCTGGAGCCTTATGCGCCTGGCATGTGCATCGGTGGTGATAAATTCGGAAATTATGAGGAAAATCTTCCGGAAAAAGACGGCAGAACCTATTATGAATGTGATATCAACACACTTGGGGCGGACCGACGCGGTGCGGAGCGCATCGTCTTTTCTGATGACGGCTTGATTTATTACACAGCAGATCATTATGAAACATTTACGCTGCTGTACGGAGAGGAGTGAAAACAATTATGGCAGAAGACATTCGTATTATCACCATCGACGGCAGCCTCATCGGTGACCGGGAAGAGTTTTTCGAAGCGGTCAGAAAGCAGCTTCCGAGCGGCATTCTCATGGCATCCAACCTGGACGCCATGCACGATGCCCTGACCACCATTTCCAGCTTTACCACCCTGCGAATCCTGGGTGTGGAAATACTGGAGGTAAGCCTGGGCAGAGACTGGCCCCGGATCCACAGGGTCATTCAGGACAGTCTGGATGAAAATTATAATCTGTCTCTGGAATTCGGCGAAGCGGAATTATAGGCCGATGTGCTCTGCGTCATTCATACAGTTCATGCGTTCCATCTCGCTGACGAACCAGCTGACAATCCGTCCGGTCATTCCCCATATGATCTGACATTCATCCCCATCCCCGTAGTGATACACGGGGATTGTTTTTTTGCCCACACGCCACTTGTAATCGGGACGGATGCCCGCCGCCTCGTAAGGGAAGTCCTCCACCTTCTGCACGATGTCGTACGTATAGCTGAGAGGCTCCGTCTCAAGGAAAAATTCATACGGCACCGTAAACACCGTTTCCACTTCAGCAGGGTTCAGCTTCAGATGCTGCATTGCTTCTTCCTTCACCGCACCCACGAAGGTATACATGGTGATATCTGAAATCTCATACAGAGTATCAAACTGACCCAGGACCCGGATCTGCTCCCTGCTGATGCCGATCTCCTCTTCTGTCTCCCTTAAGGCGCACTCCAGCGGGGTTTCATCCGGTTCGATCCTTCCACCCGGGAAACACACGTCGCCCGGCTGGGTCTTCATCTTTCTGGATCGCTGTTCGAAAAGGATCCGCAGACCGTCCTCCCCCTGCACCAGAAGCAGCATCACGCTGAAGTATTTTCTTCCGTCGATGGCGCCGACACGCCGTTCCGAAAGAGTTCTTTCAATCTGCTCCAAATTCATCTGTTTCGCATTCATCCGTTTCATATCCTCCCACTTCTGTTATTCCCCGATTTGATTCCCCGATTCCCAAAAAAGCAAAACAGGCGATGGCAAAGCCACCGCCATAGAAAGCAGTACATTCAGCAGTTAGTTGAGAATTTCGCAGCCTTCGAAATCAACGCCGATCATTTCTTCCTTTTCTGCGCTTACGCTTACAACGAAGTCCATGCCGTAGTTCCTGGAGATGTCCTTCAGTCTCGCAATGAATTCAGGCAGATCGCTGATCTTGAAATCTGCGTGCTTTAAGATGCTGTCGATAAAGATCGTTTCGATATCGTGGTCGGAACTGATGATTCCATACAGGAATCCGATGTATTCATCACAGTTGGTGATATGTTCAAAATCTTCCATGCAGATGACTCTGATTCTGTACTTCAGATCATACATGAGTCTGTGATTCTTATTAATAAAGATGACGCTGCCCTTGCTGGTTTCCACCGTGCTGTTTGCAATGTCAATCATCTGTTTCGTCTTTCCGCTGCCTTTATGTCCCACTAATAATTTAACCATGGTAAATCGCCTCCTAAGTTTGTCTTCCCCGCTCGTCGAGGAGCATTTTTTTCATTATATACTAAATCCCGCATCAATTCAACGGTAAATTCATAAATCTTTTTACTCTTTTCGACCTTTTCGGCAGTTTGCCAGCCGCAGCTGTCCGCAGGCCCCGTCGATATCGTCTCCCAGCTCTCTCCGGATGGTTGCCGGGATGCCTTTTGCCTCCAGCAAGGCCCGGAAATGCTCCGCATCCTTCCGCTCCGTGGTATGAAGGCCGCTCTCCTTCACCGTGTTCAGCGGAATCAGATTCACATGGCAAAGCATGCCTCTGAGTTTTTCCGCCAGCTCCTCCCCATGATGCGGCTGATCGTTGACCCCCTTCACCAGGGTGTATTCGAAGGTGATCCGCCGGGATGTCTTTTTCGTGTACTGCCGGCAGGCTTCCAGAAGCTGGTCCATCGGGTATGCACGGCTCACCGGCATCATGGAGGACCGGATCTCGTCGTTTGGCGCATGCAGAGAGATGGCCAGGTTCACCTGAGGAAAGTCCTCCCCAAAATCCATTATCCCGGGCACAATGCCGCAGGTGGACACGGTGATGTTCCGAAAACTCAGGTTCAGTCCCTCCGGTGCATGGAGCAGCCGGAGAAACGCAGACAGATTTTCGTAGTTATCAAATGGCTCTCCCGTTCCCATGACCACCACATGATTGATCTTTTCCCCCGTGTCTTTTTCCGCCGCCAGCAGCTGTCCGATGATCTCTCCCGGTGTCAGATTCCGCCTAAGCCCATCCATGCCGGATGCACAGAATCTGCACCCCATCCGGCAGCCTGCCTGAGAGGACACACAGATGGAATTTCCATATTTATACTTCATGAAAACGCTCTCGATGGCGTTGCCGTCCTCCAAACCGAAGAGGTACTTCCGTGTTCCGTCCAGCTTCGATACCTGCACCTGCAGCGGTTCCAGGATACCCAGGCTGGCCCGTTCCGCCAGTTTTTCACGCAGGGCTTTCGGCACATTGGTCATCTGGTCGAAGTCCGTCACGCCGCCCGGTCCGCCGCTTGAACCGTCCGTTTTGCCGGTATCCTTATACAGCCACCCGAAGACCTGCTTCGCCCGGAATTTCGGCTCACCCAGCTCATTTATGAAGTTTTCCAGTTCCTGCAGCTGCAGGTCTTTCAGGTTGATCATACTCTCCTGTTTCCTTTCTTCCACACAACGATTTCAATCCACGCAGCATTTCAATCCACGCACCTGCTGTCCATAAGTATACGCCAAAACCGTCAAAAGTACAAGAAAAATCCCCCGGATCACGTTTCCGCCACCAGGGGGATTCTGAATTGCGTTACAAACCGAGTGTTTCGTTCTGACTTATGGTCTCTTACACTCTCTTCACATCAATACCGGTCTTGTGTCCGTTCAGATCGAACTTATCCAGACCTGCGTCTGCGCCTGCTTCTGCGATTTCCACAGCCAGAGTTTCCTTCCTGATATAATCAGCATGCTTGGAAACTGCAGCCTTTACCGCATCGCCCGCTTCGATGGTAATCACGATGTTATCCATCATTTCGAAGTCTTTCTGCTTACGCATCTGCTGCACCTTGGAAATCAGCTCTCTTGCCAGACCCTCGTCGATGAGTTCATCGGTCAGCGTGGTATCCAGGATGGTAAAGATGTTGTTTTCCATAGCCACTGCGAAACCTTCCTTGGCGCTGATGCGGATGTCCACCAGATCCTTCGTCACTTCGAAGGTTTCACCGTCCAGGTCGATGGCAACCTTACCCTCCGCTTCCATCTTTCCGA
>JAQXSU010000228.1 GCA_029219125.1 Bacillota bacterium | reverse complement strand
GGCGCCTGTTGCTTTCATGCCGAAGTATTCGGCAGTCTGCAGCGATGCCATTCGGATTGCAGCCAGCGGCGACTTTCCGGCTTTCACTGCCATGCGAATGATGTTGTCGATATGTCCTTCGTTTATAAGATCTGCCGGATGGCGGTCGTCTGTTACCAGCATGCATCTTCTGGACCACGGTTCCTCAAACAAAGGCAGCAGGGCCTCAAGATTTCTGGCCGCCGTTCCCTGCCGAATCATCACATGCTGCCCTTTGGAAATGCGCTCCAGCGCTTCGTCCATGCTGCTGCATTCGTGGTCATCACTGATCCCTGCAGCAATATACTGATCCAGCTGCCTGCCGCTGAGCAAAGGTGCATGACCGTTCACAAGCTTCCCAAGGCGCTGTGCCTCCGAAATTTTTTTCATGACGGAAGGCGAACCCGCCAGCACGCCGGGATAATTCATCATCTCACCCAGCCCAAGCACTCTCGGATGGCCGTACAGAACCGAAAGGTTCTCTGCCTCAAGCACGGCTCCGGTCTCGTCAAACGGTGTCGAAGGCACGCAGGAAGGCAGCATGATATACACCGAAAGGGGCAGGTTTTCGCTGGACTCCAGCATATATGCGATTCCCGAAAGTCCGCATACATTGGCAATTTCATGAGGGTCCGCCACGATGGCTGTGGTTCCGCATGGCAGGCAGACTCTGGCCAGCTCAGGGGGTGTCAGCATGGTGCTTTCAATATGGATATGTCCGTCGATAAACCCGGGACAGAGGATTTTGCCGGAAAGATCTCTGACGGAATCCGCATCTTCATCGCTGTATTGTCCCACACCTGCGATCATTTCATCGACAATGAGAACATTGGCAGCCTCCAGCTGATCCGTAAATACATTGACAATCTGTGCATTTTTTAAGAGAAGTTTCATGTCTGTCTGCGCTCCTTTTCTGTTTGTGTTCTATAATTTAGATGGATATTATGTTAGCTCACCTTCCCCGCTGCGGCAGATCACATGATCGCAGGCGATCCGGTACGTAATCAGGAAATACAGGGCGTACACACCGGCCACCGTCAGAGAAATCAGCAGAGCAATGACCATGGCATGCTGCCCGCTGAGCCCTGTGAAATTCCAGATTTCATAAACCTTCCCAAAAATCAGCCCGAACGGCACCGTCAGCAGCAGCGGCAATGCGAACGGCATCAGGAAGAAGGCACCCGTCTGCTGCAAAAGGGCTTTTTTCTGCATGTTTTCATCCGCACCCAGCCGGTAGAGCACCGCAAACCGCCTCCGCTCATCCGGCAGGGTCGAAAGGATTTTGATGGATAAAATCGCCAGCGCCATGCATACGAAAACGGTGGCCACGTACAGCGTCCCGATGATCAGGGTCCCCGCATTGGCGTTTGCATACAGCCGGTAATACTCCCGGACCCGGTAATCGCTGGCGTCCTCCAGCCCGTCCTCCGTTTCCCGGTAATACATCAGGTCGTCCACCAGGGCCTGTGCGTCAGGGCGGTGGTTTTCCAGGGTGTAGACGGCGCACTGGTCGGACACGGTCATGCCCCGGACCGCCTCGTCAGGCACGACGAAATAGAACCATTTCCGGACAAAATCCGGGTAGCCTGCACTGCTTTCAGCCCAGGTGTATGTCTCTCCGCCCAGTGTTGCCTTTTTCTCCGAAAAATCGGAATCGCAGATCTGCGGCGCTATGGTGACCACCAGGTACTGGTTTTCCAGGGCGATCGGTTCCCGGCCGCAGCCGGTCAGGAGTGCATTGAACTGGCTCAGAGGCATGAAGGTGTCGGTCCACTCCATTACGTCATATCCCTCGATGCTGATGCAGATGGTTGTTTCACCGGTGGTATAGAGCTGGAACTTATATTCCTCTGTGATGGGGCTGTATGTTTCAATGATCTCTTTTCCCTCTTCCATGGAGATTCCGTGCTCTTCCGAAAGGTCGAACATGGCCTGCACATCATACGGGCAGTCCAGATCCAGGCTGTAACGGGAGTGGATTTTTTCGCCCAGGGCCACATTGGACATGGCGATGGCAAACACCAGCAGGGTAGCCAGCGCACCGATCAGAAGGGAGTTCATGGTCATCTTCCCCGACAGGCCCCGCAGAACCACGGTATTGGTGCCCCGGCTTTTCAGTTTCCTGTTCCGCAGCAGCAGTCCTGCCACGGTTCTGGACAGGGTAAAATGGGACAGAAACACCATGACCAGGTCCATCACCAGCCAGATCAGCAGCCGGATGCCCTCCTCGTTTCGGAAGGCCGCCATGAGAGACTGGTAG
>JAQXSU010000227.1 GCA_029219125.1 Bacillota bacterium | reverse complement strand
ACACGCCCTGCTTCTATGGCGATAACCCTCTTCTTCATTCTGTCCACAATATCCTTGGCATGGGTCACCATGACAATGGTCGTGCCCCGCAAATTGATCTGATCCAGCAAGTCCATGATTTCCCATGCGGTGTCCGGATCCAGGTTTCCCGTCGGCTCATCTGCGATGAGCACTGTCGGATTGTTGACGATTGCCCTTGCAATGGCCACCCTCTGCTGTTCCCCTGCAGAAAGCTCCTCCGGATATTTATGAGCCTTATCGCTGATCCCCACCAGACTGAGAATCTGCGGCACCTGCTTGCGGATCTGCCGCGGCGTTTTATGCACCACTTCCATGGCGAAAGCTACATTTTCAAATACCGTCTTCTTCGGCAGCAGCCGGAAATCCTGAAATACCGTTCCCAGCTTTCTGCGGTACTGGGGGATCTCCCGGTTGGACAGCTGTGTTACTTCCTGACCGTCTACCAGAATGCTTCCCTCGTCCGCATTGATTTCCTTCAGAATCAGCTTGATAAAGGTGGATTTCCCGGCGCCGCTGGGCCCTACCAGAAAGACGAAATCCCCTTTTTTAATATGTACACTTACATCGTCCAACCCGACGTTGGTCTTGTAAGTCTTGGTTACATGTTCAAAACGAATCATATTGTTCCCCTTTTTTCTATCCTGTTTCAGGTTTCAGAAACCGACTTATACAGTAACATTATACTATATTTCGACGGTTTTTTGAACAGTAATTTATGGCAACCGGCAGTTTTTCTCGGCACAGGTCCTGTTTGCGTTTCGTTTGCAGCCCGGTCCGAAGCGTCGTTTGCAGCGGAGTTCGCTATATTCGGACTGATTTCCTGCTGTGTGGCGAACTTTTCTGAAAAAGTTCGC
Source organism: Bacillota bacterium (assembly GCA_029219125.1). GTDB lineage: Bacteria > Bacillota > Clostridia > Peptostreptococcales > Anaerovoracaceae > RGIG7179. The sequence goes on along the minus strand of JAQXSU010000227.1, from coordinate 1,134 downwards.
CGTAACCTGTGCAGAAAGCGAAAAAGTGGAGAACCGGGTTATGAAGTCACAGCATCGTGAGGTTGCGAAGTGATCATAACGCTTCCCGCCATTTTGCAGCCACCTCCTCCGCAAGTGCCTCCAGTGCCGCATAAACTGCATGCCTGCTGCCGGAATCTCCGGATTCGTGCCTGCTGTCTGCAGCCAGGAGTTCCACCGGCAGGCAGCAGGCATACTGGGCCCGGTAAAATACCTCAGAATCCGCCAGAGGAATGGTTCGAAAATCCTTCAGCCGCAGGAAACGGCGCAGTTCGCCGTGATTCACTTCGGGATTATCCCCGTTCAAAATCCACAAAATATGCGTTCCCCCGGTGCCCAGATCCCGCAGGGCTTCGTAGGTCTGGGTTCCGGCAAACACCCTGGACGGCAGCGGGTCGATGACGCCGATGACCAGGTCGAACCGGTGCAGCATTTCCAGCGGCGGATCATCTGCGATGATCCATTTGCCCGCCAGGTCATCCAGGGGAAAGTCGGCAAGGGATGGCTGAGGCGGCAACGTCAGCGGTGCTCCAATTTTCGAAAGATTCGCATCCGCATCCGCTGCAGCTGCATTATCAGAGCCTGCAGGGGTCCGCCAGACCACCCAGTTGATGCCTTTATGGAGATTGACCAGGGGCGGCAGGGGCCGCCCCTGCAGGTAGATCCGGAAGAAATCGGTGAACCGATTTCCGCGGAACCGGAGATCCAGCCCCGCGCTGAAGAAGCCGCCGGCTTCGCCGGCGGCGGGCTTCCGCATCTCCACATAGGCCGCACCGGCTGCCAGGCAGCCTTTTTCGCCCACTGTTTTTTTAATGCTGCTGTGCCCTGTCCTGTAACCGGCGTTCGCCCTATCCTGAACCTTTCCATGGGCCTCGCTTTTTTCCTTCTCGACATTTTTCGACAATAAAAAAGCCAGGGACATGGCCACAAAGGTGGTGCCTGCGCCCCGGCTGATGCCGACTACGGCAATTTTCTTTTTTTCTTCCCGGCAGGACAGATTCCACACAGGCTCCGCAGCCTGCGCCTCATCTTCCCATACCGTACGCTCTCTGAAAAAAATACGTTCCATCTGTTTTGCTCCGTTTCCACGGGCAAAATGCATATCCTCTTTTTCTT
>JAQXSU010000226.1 GCA_029219125.1 Bacillota bacterium | reverse complement strand
TCCAAAATCTGTTTCCGGATGATCAGCCTGTACTCTGCCATAAGCAGAAGCATGCAGGAAAACCAGGATGCGTAATAAGCGATATAGATAGCCATGGTGGAATGAAATGCCGGAAACAGCACTGTCACTGCCGTCACGCGGATCACGCACATGCAGAAGATCATAGTCACCGATCCCAGCAGCGGCCGTCCCAGACCGTTGAACAGTCCCGTATAGATTCGGATTACGGCTAGCGTAAAGTAGAAAGGCAGCATATGCCATGCCATATCCTTCGTCATCTCCACGATGGAAGCGGACCCGTCGAAAATATGTACAATCGGTTCACACAGCAGTACGCAAAGCATGCTCAACACCACCGTGGTTCCCACGGACATGAAGGTAACACAGCGCTTTCCCTCATGGATCCGGCCAAGCTGCCGGGCCCCGTAATTCTGACCGGTAAAGGTGGTCATGGCCATACTGAAGCTGGACACCGGCAGCAGAATGAAGCCGTCGATTTTGCTTAGAATGCTCCAGGAGGCAATGGCAGTCGTTCCCAGCAGGTTGATATGCCCCTGCAGAATCATGTTGGAAAAGCTCATGGTCAGCTGCTGAATCGCAATGGGCACGCCGTAACGAACGATGGTCAGAAGAATCCACCGGCTTTCCATCAACCCCCTTCCCTCCAAAATCCTTTCTCCCGGCACTTTCATCACGTCGGACTGATGGATTTTGCGAAGAACGAGCACCATGGCTGCGCATTGAGACAGAACCGTGGCCGCAGCCGCACCGCCTACCCCCAGATCCAGTGCCCCCATGAACACCAGATCCAGAATCACATTGAGGACACAGGTCACCGCCAGAAAGGTCAGCGGTGATGTGGAATTGCCAAGGGCCTGCAGCACGGAAGTTCCCATATTATACACCAGCTGAGGCACGAATCCCAGGGCATAGATTTTCAGATACAGACTGGCCAGGTCAAAAATATCATCTGTCGTATGCAGCAGGGTCAGGATCCAGTCGCAGCTTCCGATGGCTGCGACCGTAATGAGAACCGCCACAGCCGCCGCCAGAAGCAGTGCCACCTGGATACTGTGCTTTACCCGTTTCGTACGCCCTGCTCCATAGGCTCTGGAGATGACGATGCCGGCTCCCGTAGATAATCCCATGAACAGGCCGATCATCATACCCAGAAAGGACGTTCCGACACCTACTGCCGCGATGGATATGCCGCCGTCTCCAATGCAGCGGCCGACGATGACCATGTCCACCAGCTGATAGGACTGCTGGAGGAAGTTTCCTATAAGAAGCGGGATGGCAAACCGGATCAGGTGCCGCGGAATGCTGCCCTCTGTCATTAACTGATTGTTCTGGCTGAATAGTTTCATATTTTAATGCCTTCTCTGTTGCGTAGATTATTGAAAATAGTGTTTTATAAGTAGAATGCCGTCAGAAGCAGTGCTGCAATCGGCAGGCTCACCATTGACAGCAGGGTGGAGAGTGCTACGCCCTCTGCTGCCAGAATTGCATTTTTTCCTTCCATACTGGAAATCGGTACTGCGGAAACCGATACCGGAAACGCTGCACCGAATACCAGTGCAATTTTCAGCGGGGCAGAAATCGGAAGCCAGTTGACCAGAAGGAACGTTAGAATCGGTACAGAGAGCATCTTCACCGCAGTGACGGATACCAGCCTCCTGTTTCCAAACACCTGACGGAAATTACTGTTCCCAAGCTGCATGCCTACCACCAGCATGGAAACCGATGTCGTGGCACTTCCCACCAGATCCACCGTTCGAAAGATCACTTCAGGAAGCCGGATTCCCATAAGCAGCAGAATCACGCTCAACAGCGTCGCCCCTGTGCAGGTGTTCATCATAGCCCGGAGCATGCCTTTCATGTCCGATACCCGCGGGCTGCCGTAATTCACCTGGAGAATCCCCAGCGAATACACATACACGATCAGCATAATCTGGAAGATTACCATGTAGAAGAAGATTTCTTCTCCAAAAATTGCAAGGGTTACAGGGAATCCGATGAATCCGTTATTTACCGTCGTGTACATAAGCATGTACACGCCTGCATCCTGCTCTGCGGGGATTTTCATTATTTTCAGAATAAACAGCTTGGAAATGAAGTAAAACACCACGAAAAAGGCTGCAGACCCCACAAACATCCATATGGTGTTTTCCATCAGAGCCGGATTCATTTCCTGATCCAGCATGCAGCTGAGAATCAGGCAGGGACAGGTTACCAACATAACCAGATTCACCAGATATTTATTCGCCCCATTGGGAAGGATCCCTTTCCGATTGGCGAAAAAGCCTATGGCTATGATGAAAAATACAGGTAAAATGTTGCTGATGATCGTGTGCATTTTCTTCCTCCCTGCTTCTCAGCATATCACTGCGGTCAAGGTTTCTCAAGTTCTAAATTGCGTACTCTTCCTCATATTCTTTCGCAAGCTGCAGATATTCTTCAGCACTTTCCCGGATGGCTGCCAGGTCTGCTTCTGTCAGCTGCCGTTTCATCTTCGCCGGTGAACCGACGATCAGCGAATTCTCCGGAAACACTTTTCCCTCCGTCACCAGCGCCCCTGCTCCGACGATGGAGTTTTTTCCGATTACGGCATGATTCATAATCACTGCACCCATGCCGATGAGGCAGTCGTCTTCCACCGTGCAGCTGTGCAGTACCACATTATGGCCCACCGTCACCCGGGATCCTATCTGAAGGGGCATGCCAGGTGCGCAGTGGAGCGTGGAATTATCCTGAATGTTTGTGTCCTCTCCGATGGTGATTGCGGCGTTGTCCCCTCGAATCACCGTGCCGAACCAGACAGAATCCCGCTTTCCCAGCGTCACATTGCCGATTACCGATGCATTTTTTGCGATATATACCTGCTCTGCCAGCTGCGGCAGATTGTTCTTATATGGTTTAATCATGTTTCTTTCCTCATTTCTGCTATATCAGGACAGGCAATACTTCGTACCTCTGCCGTTTCCACGGCATTCCACATACCCTTTTTCTATCAGAGAATTCAGCAGACGGATCGTCTTCGCCTTGCTGAAACCGGTATATGCTGCAACTTCACTGCTG
>JAQXSU010000225.1 GCA_029219125.1 Bacillota bacterium | reverse complement strand
ATAAAATACGGAGCGCAATCGACGCTCCGTAGAGTCTCCCATAGAGTCTGGCGTAAATGAACGCCATCCGTATTCACTTGACCTATTCCTGTATTTCCTCAATCAGCGCAGGATCCTGCGGTATCTCCTTCGTATGGTCGCGGGCTTTTTCCTTCTCCCGCTTGCCGGCCTCCAGTTCGAACCAGAAACAGGTACCCTTGCCAACCTTGCTGTCCACACCGTAGTCGGCGTGGTGCAGGGTCAGAATTTCCTTCACGATGGAAAGTCCCAGACCGGTGCCTTCGGTAGCACGTACATAGTTGGAGCTGGTCTTATAATACCGGTCCCATACATGCGGAAGTTCCTCCGGCTTGATGCCCGGGCCGTGATCCAGCACCTCGAAACGACATTTTCTGCCGGTTTTGCGGATATTCAGAATGATGACCTTGTCTTCGCCGCAGTACTTGATGGCATTGCTGGTCAGATTGGAGATTACCTGCTTGATGCGGGCTTCATCCGCATAGACCAGGCATTCCTTCTGGGCATTGAACTGGAAGTCATAGCCGTCCTGCTCGATGAGAATATCATAGGAAGTCAGCAGCCCTGCAGTGATTTCCGTCAGGTCGAAGACCGATTTTTCCAGCTTCATGCGGTGTGTCTGCATGGCGGAAATGGTGGACATGTCGCTGACCAGCTGGGCCAGGCGATCCGATTCATCGATGATGACCTTCAGGTGAGCATTCCGCTTTTCCGGGTTATCGCCGGACAGGTCGCGGATCATTTCCGCATAGGAGCGGATCATGGTCAGCGGCGTCTTCAGATCATGAGACACATTGGCAATCAAGTCCTTCTGCCGGTTATCTGCCATCCCCAGCTCATAAGCAGCCGTGTTCAGGGTTGCAGCCAGACGGTTGATTTCCGAATAGGAATTCCCCTCGAACTTGATATTATAATTTCCTTTACCCATTTCTCTGGCAGCTGCCGTCATGCTCTGCAGCGGCTTGGAAATCCGCGATGACAGGTAGATGGCAATGAGAAAGGCAATAATCAGGGTGATCAGCGTCACCTGCAGCAGCTGTGTTTTCAGGATATTTACCGTGGACGTCACCGGGTAAAGCGGTGAGAAAATGTAAAGATACAATTCCTGCCCCGGCGCGCTGTCCAGTACACAGCCATAAGCCAGAGTGCTGTATTTCTCGATTCCGCTGTTGATCTTAAAGGAAACCGGCAGCCGGTGGCTCTTTTCCAGCAAGGCCTTCAGCTGGGGCGCATGGCTCATATAGGTATAGACCGGCATGCGGCTCTCTGATTCCGGCGAGAAAAAGAGATACCCGGACTGAGATTCCATGACCACGTAGAAGTCGTTATTGACAGAAAGCTCCTGAATGCTGGTGGTCAGGTTTTCATCTCCCTGCTGATAGGCGCGGGAAATCATGGATGCCACCCGGCTGACCTCTTTGGTCTTCATGGTTTCGTAGGAATTATTGAGAAAATAAATCTGCAGAAACCAGATCAGCAGGAATGCCACCACACTGAATCCGAGAAAGTACATCCACAGGCGAAAGCGGATGCTCTTAAAATCGAATCTAACCTTCGAACTCAAACTTATAACCTACCCCTCTTAATGTGACGATGAAATCCCGGTAAGGCCCCAGATTGTTCCGGAGATTCTTGATGTGGGTGTCGATGGTCCGGTCGTCGCCGAAGAAATCATAGCCCCAGATGTCCGAAAGCAGCTTGTCCCGGGACAAGGCGATATTCTTATTTTCCACCAGATAGAACAGCAGCTCGTATTCCTTCGGTGTCAGATCCACTTTCTTTCCGTCTACGGTGACGGTTCTGGCAGCGATGTTGATCTCCAGCCCCTTAAATTTCATCACGTTCTGTGCAGGCTGCGCTGCACCGTTTCTTCTGGACAGCACCGCATTGACTCTGGCCATCAGCTCCTTCGGGCTGAACGGCTTCACCACGTAATCATCAATGCCCAGCTCGAAGCCGAAGAGCTTATCGTACTCCTCACCCCTTGCAGAAAGCATGATGATCGGAACGTCCTTGATTTTTCGGATCTCCTTGCATGCAGAGTATCCGTCCAGCTTCGGCATCATGATGTCCATGATGATCAGGTCGTAATCGTTCAGTTTGCAAAGCCCGACCGCACTCATGCCGTCCTCTGCCTCGGTCACTTCGTAGCCGCTGAATTCGGCATACTCTTTGATGACCTCACGGATCTTCGGTTCGTCGTCAACGACTAAAATCTTATACATTCCTGTTCCTCCTGTTTTCTTTTTTCGTCTATCTCTCCGGGCAAAATCCACTCGCCCGGCCATTTCCGTTTTTTATTACTGTTATCATACCGTTACATTGTGTGCGTTCTGTGTCAAACAGCTAAAAGAAGTATACCATAAAAACGTGGTTTTTTCCACAGTTTTCAGTCCTTCTCTTTTTTCAGAAGAAGGAAGACCGTAACGAAGATGCACAGGAAACCTGCCAGGTCCATAAGCTGGAACGGAACCTTCAGCCAGAGAATCATGAAAACGGTGGCCGCCACCGGCTCGATGCTGGCAATGAGGCTGGCCTTCACCGGACCAATCATAGCAACGCCCTTCAGAAACATGGAGAAGGAAAGAGCGGTTCCCAGCACCACGATGGCGCCGAAGGCAAGGAAAAACCGGTAATCCGGTGCGAAGTCCATGGTCCAGACTCTGGTGAGAAGGGAAAGGACGATGCCGCCCAGTACCATACCGTAACCGGTCACGGCAATACTGCCGTACCTGGCAATCAGCTTCTGCGGCAGCAGAGTGTAGGCCGCCAGGGTGACCGCGGCCAGGATGCCCCAGACAAGTCCGCGTGGTGTCAGAACCATGGTATGGATGTTTCCGTGGGTGGCCAGAAGAAAGGTACCCAGCAGGGCCATGCAGATGGCCAGCGTTTCCTTCCGCTGGGGCAGCCGTTTCTCAGAAAGGCAGGTGACGATCATAATTATGACCGGTCCCGTGTACTGCAGGATGGTGGCGGTTCCTGAATTGGTCCACTGGATGGCCTTCATGTAGCTCAGCTGGCACAGCATGATGCCAAACACGGAAAAGATCAGAAGACTCCGTACGGAGAATCTGTCCTTCCAGATGGTTTTCATCTCCGGTTTTCGACCCGCCATGCCGATTACCACCAGAATCAGACCGGCACTGAGCATCCGCAGTGAGGTGAGATGGGACGCATCCACCGGAAAATTTTCAAAGATATACTGGCCGCAGGTTCCGGAAAATCCCCAGAACACAGCCGCTGCAATGGCGATGACCGCCCCTGTGTTTTTCTTCATTGTGTTTTTCTCCCTGAAAAATCTGTCCACAGTATTATAGACCATCCGGCAGGAAGAAGCAAGGCAGGAAAAGCTCGGGAAATTCCCATCTTTTACTGGTCATTCCAGCAGGAATCTGGTAAAATTGAGGAAAGAGACGGAGCAGAGGAGGACAGGACATGAGTCAAGGAAAAATCATTGCATTTGCCGGAAAGGGCGGCGTGGGGAAAACCAGCCTGGCAGCCCTGACGGTTCGTCTTCTTACGGAAAGCAATCCAGATGCCCGGGTTCTTGCCATTGATGCGGACCCTGCCATCGGTTTGTCGACGGCCCTGGGGGTGGATGTGACCCACACGGTGGATGACGTACGGAAGGAATTCATCGATGCCTTCGAAGACGGCCGGAAGCGGGAAGCCATCGAAGTGCTCAATGAAGCCCATTATGAGATCACGGATTCCATCGTGGAAACGGAAAAATTCGCATTCCTTGCCATCGGCAGACCGGAAGGTGCCGGCTGCTACTGCAAGGTCAACAGCTTCCTGAAGGATATCATCGGTGCCCTGGCGGAAAGCTTCGACTATGTGGTCATCGACGGAGAAGCAGGTATCGAGCAGGTGAACCGCAGAGTCATGGAGAAGGTGACCCACCTGGTGCTGGTCAGTGACGCCAGCCGGAAGGGAATCGGCGTGATCCATACCATCAAAGAGGTGGCCGACCAGCTCTGCATGTATCAGAGAGCGGGTGTGATCATCAACCGGATGAAAAACAAAGAGATGGAAAAGCTGGTGGATCCGGGAGACCTGGAACTGCTGGGCTTCATTCCGGAGGATGACAGTCTGGCTATGGCGGACATCGAAGGGGAAAGCCTGCTGCAGCTGGCCGAAGAAAATCAGGCGCTGAGTGCACTGAAAAAAGCACTGAGAAAGATGGAAGTCCTGTAGAAAAGATTTTGCCGGGAAAGCGGATTTTGCGAAGAAAAAAGAGTAGTCGGAGAAAACATCATGAAAGACCTGAAACACATACATTATTACGAATCCCTGCTGGAAAGCGCCCACAACGATCTGGTGCGGCAGGCGAGAGAAGAAGGCGGGGTGGCCGTGGGCTACACCTGCTACTACATACCGGAGGTGCTGCTGAATGTGGGGAATGCCTTCAGCGTCCGGCTCCGGGCACCCAACACGGGCAGTCTGGATATTTCCCAGTATTACATGTCCAGCCTGGTCTGCGGATACAGCCGGGCCATCATGGAGCGGGCCTTTGAGGGAGGATACAATTTCCTGGATGCGTTTTTTGCCAGTGAGACCTGCCAGCAGATGAACCGGGTGGTGGAAAACATTCACCTCCTGGATCTCATTGAAAACGAAGGTTTTTTTCACAGCATCATCGACGCACCGATGAAGGTGACGCCTCATGGGGTGAAGCATTACACCAATCAGGTGAAGACCCGTTTTCTGGATCTTCTGGCGGAGAAAAAGGGCGTGGATATTTCCGATGGGGCCATCCGTCAGGCGGTGAAAGAGCATAACGAGATGTGCGACATTTTCGAAGAAATCGATCAGCTGCGTAAGGAAGAAAATCCGAGGATCACGGCGACGGAATTTCACAAGCTCTGCCTGGTGAGCTACGCATGCCCGACGGGAAAGATTTTGCCGTATCTGAAGGAGACGCTGGAAGACCTGCGCAGCCGGCAGCCTGATGAGAAAAATCCGTACCGGGCGCGAATCGTGGTGGTGGGTTCGGAAATCGACGATTACGACTTTTCGGAACTGATGGAATCGTGCCGTGCCTATGTGTGTGCGGATCGTTACTGCTATGGATCCATACCGGGCCGGCAGCGGATTCCGATTTCGGAGGGGCCGGTCAATGAAGCGGGAGAGGACCTGCTGACCCAGATCTGTCGTTACTATCTGGAGACCAGCCAGTGTCCGCGGTTTATGTCCCGTGAAAAGGTGGACGGCCGGCGGGAGCTGGTGAAGCAGCTGGTGGACGAATATCATGCCGACGGCGTGATGTATGAACAGCTGAAGTTTTGTGATTTCTGGGGCTATGAGCGGACTCTGGCACCGGTGGTGATTTCGGAGGAACTGGGGATCCCGTGCATGTCTGTGGACCGGGATTACGCGGTGCGGGGCTCGGGCCAGCTGATGACCCGGGTGCAGGCTTTCGTGGAAAGTATAGAAATTAAGAAGATTCAGAAAGGAGGCGGCGCACAGTGAGACTGGAAAAAGACAAAACAGGCATTGCACGCCATCGTCAGTGGCGCGGGCTGAAGGATACCCTCTATGATTACGGTCAGTGGCTGAAGCTGTGGGGCATTCTGATCAAATGGGCCCTGCGGCATCCGGCGCTCAATGTACGGGCGGTGTTCCGCTACCGGTGGATGCTCAGCTACCTGACGGTGCCGTCCTTCTTCGACCGGCTGACGGGCCGCATGGGCGGCGAGGGACTGCGGGCCTGCCGCATGAACCTGAACACCGTGGCGGACGTGGTGACCAAAGATCTGGAAAAGACGCTGGTGGCCGACGAGCATCTGCGGCCGGGAAATCCCAATTCCAAAAAGATTATCTACATGGATGAGCTGATCCCGAAGCTGGTCACAGCCGGATTCAGTGACCATGTGACCATACTGGCCCAGGCCATTCCGGCCTATCTGCCGTCGCTGATCAATCAGCACAGCCCAGTGCACTATATCGAGGCGTCGGAAAGCTACGGCCTGCCTGCCGACGTGTGCCCGCTGCCGTCCCTGGAGGCCGGCATCGCCATCGAGGACGATTTCCCAAAGGTGGGCTGCTGCTTCATTTCCTGCAACATGCCGTGTGACGGCAGTATCATGAC
>JAQXSU010000224.1 GCA_029219125.1 Bacillota bacterium | reverse complement strand
AGGATCAGCCCCAACTGGGAATAGTGGCTGGTGGAAACCCGCAGCACGCTGCCGTCCGCCAGCTTCATGGCATAATACCGTGTCTCGCTGGCCATGGTTACCGATTCACGCACCGCATGGCCTTCGCCGGAAATCAGCGCCATCTGAATCTCTTCCCGATCCAGATGGTTCTCCATGGTTTGTTCATCAGCCTGACTGTCATACAGAACACTGCCGGTGGCATCCACCAGGGTGACGCGGCTTTTCAGCCTGCCGATCTTTTCGATGCGCTGCAGGTAAGCGGTTCCGTCCTGCTCCATGCCGGTGGCCACCAGATTCGCCTCGTTTTCCAGTTCCTTATCGATCTGCGTCCCCAGATAATCATACATGACACCCATGATCAGACCGGTGCAGCACAGCATGATAATCAGGGAGACAACTATAATCCCTGTGAAAATCTTTTTGGTCATTTTATACTCTACTCCTCTACTCTGCGCTGATGCGATAACCCACGCCGCGCACCGTCTCGATCAGCTCGCCGCAGGAACCCAGCTTGGAACGGAGCGTCCGGATATGGACATCCACCGTCCGGTTTTCTCCATCGAACTCATATCCCCAGATTTCCTGCAGGATCTGATCCCGCGTCAGCACATTCCCCCGGTTCCTGAACAGATAGGAAAGCAGCTCAAACTCCTTCAGGGTCAGTGCCACATCCTCGCCGTTCACCCGGACGATATGCTTAGCCGGGGAAAGATACAGTCCGCCTGCCTCATACACTTTGTCATCGGAAACCAGTTCGGTTCGCCGCAGCAGTGCCTTCACACGGGCGATCAGCTCCATGGTGCCGAAGGGTTTGGTCACATAATCATCCGCACCGCCGTCCAGCCCCACCACCTTGTCGTATTCCGTACTTTTGGCGGTCAGCATCATGATCGGCAGATTTTTCGTGGCAGGGGCTTTCCGAAGTCGGGCCAGAATGGACAGCCCGTCTTCCTCCGGCAGCATGATATCCAGCATCACCAGCTGCGGCTTCTGCTTTTCCATGGCCGCCCAGAACTCCCGGGGTGCGGCAAAGCCTTCTGCGTCCAGTCCGGAATTATTCAGTGCGTAGGTCACGAAATTTCTGATGTTGTTGTCATCCTCCAGCAAATAAATCATAGTTTTCCTCTTTCTGTCTGTTCTAATTTGTCTCTTCCGGATGGGATCCGGTGATGCTGTATACCACCCACTCGGCGATGTTGGTCGCATGGTCGCCGATGCGTTCGATGTATTTGGCAATCATCAGAAGGTCCAGATAAAACTGGCCGTTCCGCGCCGGGTCGTCACTCTGTCCGGCCTGGGCAATTTCGGCGATCAGATCGCTCTTTACCTTCTCAAAATAATCATCCACCACGTCATCATCCAGAATTACTTTTCTGGCCAGTTCCAGATCCTTATTGACGAAGGAGTTGATGCTTGCCGTCACCATACCGGCGGCAAAATCCGACATCTCCCGCAGATGATCCGGCCCCGGGATCCGGTGATCTTCCATATATTTTACAATTTCCGCAATGTCCGCTGCCTGATCTCCGATTCGTTCCATATCGGAAATCATCTTCAGCGCAGAAGAGATGATGCGAAGATCTCTGGCCACCGGCTGCTGCTGCAGCAGAAGCTTCATGCAGAGATTTTCGATATCCTTTTCCTTCTGATCGATCTGGGCTTCCGCTTCCTCTGCACGGGTGATCATGCCCTCTTCCCGCTGGAACAGCGCACGGGTCGCATAAACAAGGGCCTCTTCACAAAGCGCCCCCATGGTTACAAGCTCCACATTCAGCAGCGCCAGCTGCTGGTCGAAACGGTTTCTCATATCAGCCGAACCTCCCTGTAATGTAATCTTCTGTTCTCTTATCCTTCGGCATGGAGAACAGTCTTTCTGTATCATCGAATTCCACGATCTCCCCCAGAAGGAAGAACGCCGTCTTATCCGACACCCGGGTGGCCTGCTGCATGTTATGGGTTACCATAACTATAGTATACTTATCTTTCAGCTCCACTGCAAGGTCTTCTATCTTGGAAGTTGAAATCGGATCCAGCGCAGAAGTCGCTTCGTCCATCAGCAGTACCTCCGGTTCCACGGCCAGTGCCCGGGCGATGCACAGCCGCTGCTGCTGCCCGCCGGACAGCCCCAGGGCGCTGCTCTTCAGACGGTCCTTCACTTCATCCCAGATGGCAGCATCTTTCAGGGACCGCTCCACGATCTCATCCAGTGCCACCCGGCTCCGGATGCCATGGGTTCTGGGGCCGTATGCCACATTGTCGTAGATACTCATGGGAAACGGATTCGGTTTCTGAAATACCATGCCGACCCGCTTTCTCAGCTCATTGACATCCATATTTCCGTATATATCTTCACCGTCCAGCAGGAAGCTGCCGGTGATTTTGCAGCCCTCCACCAGATCATTCATTCTGTTGAGCGATTTCAAAAGGGTGGACTTGCCGCAGCCGGAAGGGCCGATGAAGGCCGTGATCTGATTTTCCGGGATATCCAGGCTGATATTCTTCAGTGCATGAAAATCTCCGTAATACAGCTCCACATTGCTCAGTTCCATTTTGTCCATATAAATTTCCTCCTGATTCTCCTACTTCTTCGTCAGTTTTCTGGCAAGAGCCGCTGACAGTGCGTTGATCAGAACCACTACTGCCAGAAGTACCACTGCCACTGCATAAGCCTGATCCACATACAAACCCTCCGTCATGAGCGCATACATGTGTACAGACAGGGTGCTGACCGAAGAGAATACGCTGCCCGGTACCACCGGATTGGTGCCCGCCGTAAAAATCAGTGCTGCTGACTCTCCGACAATACGGCCGATGGCCAGAATAATGCCGGACAGAATGCCAGGCATCGCAGACGGCACGATAATACGGAATACCGTGCGAAGCCGCCCTGCCCCCAGTCCGAAGCTGCCTTCCCGATAGGAATCCGGTACCGCCATGAGGGCTTCCTCTGTGGTACGCATAATCAGAGGCAGAATCATGATGGACAGAGTGATAGCACCGGACAGCAGCGTATAACTCCACCCCAGGGTGATGACGAATACGATAAAGCCGAACAGACCGTATACGATGGACGGAATGCCGGACAGCGTTTCAGCCGTCACACGGATCAGCTTCACCAGTTTATTTCCTTTTTTCGAATATTCCACCAGATAGATGGCCGCGAACACGCCGATGGGCACTGCCATCAGCAGAGACAATGCTGTCATCAGAACCGTATTGATAATTGCCGGTGTCATGGACATGTTCTGGCTGGTGAACTTCCAGTCGAAAATGCCGGGCAGCGTCAGATTGGGCACACCTTTATACAGAATATATCCGATCAGAAAGACCAGAACGGTAACGGTGATGGCCGCACTGACGTATACCAGCATACGGAGAAAAAATGAAAAAGGATGATTTTTCAGATATTGCACAGGATTCATCAGTCATTCCTCCTTTTCAAAAGAGAAAATGATACATTTATGATAAGTATGAAAACAAACAATACGACCGCGGTTGCGATCAGCGCCTCTCTGTGAAGACCTGTCGCATAGCCCATTTCCATGACGATATTGGCAGTCAGTGTCCGCACACCGGAAGTGATGGACGACGGAATCACAGGCTGGTTGCCTGCAATCATAACGACGGCCATGGTTTCTCCGATGGCTCTGCCGATTCCCAGAATGATGCCGGCCATAATTCCAGACTTGGCTGCCGGCAGCACAGCGAAAAATACGCTTCTTTCATGGGTCGCACCCAGTGCCAGAGAGCCCTCATAATAGCTTTCCGGTACAGCCCGCAGAGATGACTCCGACACGCTGATGATGGTAGGCAGAATCATGATGCCCAGCATGATGGAGGCCGTCAGCACCCCTTTGCCGCTGGTTCCCGTGAGAACCTGCATTACCGGTACGATGACCACAAGTCCGAAAAAACCGTATACGATGGACGGAATCCCGGCCAGCAGATCGATGGCAGGCTTCAGAAACCGGTACAGCTTCGCTGGACAGAATTTTGCCATGAAAATCGCACAAAGCAGTCCTATTGGCACGCCAATCAGAATCGCGCCGGCCGTCACATAAATGCTGCCGATGATCATCGGCAAAATGCCAAACAAACCCTCCAGTGGTTTCCAGAGGGTTCCTCCCAGAAAGTTTCCGGGGCCTATCTCGGCAATTGCCGGCAGGCCCTCGGAGAAAAGGAAGTAGCATATTACAGCGACTGCCAGTACGGAAATGCAGGCGGAAAGCAGGAACACGATTTTCATGATCAGTTCGATAATCTTTCTCATAGCCTTTTCCTTTCCGGATGTACCATACAGTTTACTGTACTTCAGACCAGTCTGTCACTTCACCGGTGAATATCTGGCGAATCTGTTCGGAAGTCAGGTTCTCTGCAGTATTAGCCTTGTTTACGATGACTGCGATACCGTCCATGGCGATGGTGGTTTCCGTCAGACCCTGTTCCAGTTCTTCCGGCTTCAGTGCTCTGGAGGACATTCCGATGTCACAAGCCTTTTCGATGGTGCTGGTGATACCTGCGCCGGAACCGGTCTGCTGAACTTCGATTTCCACACCGCTGTAGATGGCTTTGTAAGCGTCTGCCAGAACCAGCATAACCGGAGATACGGAAGTGGAGCCAGCCAGTACGATTTTGCCGGACAGGTCGGATTTCTGTTCATAAGCCGGAGCATTATCGTCGATGGTAATGTAACCTTCTTCAGCGATGATAGCCTGGCCTTCAGCACTCATGATGTAGGAGATGAAGTCTGCAGCCAGATCGGTCAGTGCATCACCTGTCACAACCTCAAACGGTCTGGAAACAGCATACTGTCCTGCCTTGATGGTATCTACAGAAGGTTCCACGCCGTCAACCTTCAGAGCCTTTACGGAATCATCCAGGCTGCCCAGGGAAATGTAACCGATGGCCTTTTCGTTTCCTGCCACGGTGGTCATGGCTACGGAAGTGCTCTGGGTAATTTCAGCGCTCTGTGTGGTCTGGTCCACATCATCCACCATGATTCCCATCAGTTCCACGAAAGCACCTCTGGTGCCGGAACCATCTTCTCTGGATACAACGGTAATAGGGTTTGCACCGCCTTCAGCTCCCTCTTCGCTGCCGCTGTTTCCGCAGGCTGCCATAGAGAAGATCATGGCGATGGTAAGTGCGATTGCAAGTAATTTTTTCATTTCGATTTTCCTCCTTAAATTGCGCCCCTCTTATTTCGTGACTCGCATGGTCCTTCGGACGCTTTTTTCTATTTTTTCCTTTTTACAGTCTGAGTATACGGCAGCAATGTTAAAGCTGAAACCGCACTCATGTTAAACTCAGGTTAAATCCTTCCTCTTCGCAAAATATATGCCCCCGGCTGCATGTCTTATGCCGGAGAGTGGCGGCTTTTCGGGAGGGAGTGCATCGGAATGATTGCAAATTAAAAGCCGGTCGCTGCTGCGGCCGGCCTTCGGTTTATCACAATTCCAAACTATATTGAATATTTTAGACGATTCTGTAAAAAATGTTCAAAGCATGAATTCTTATTCTTTCTCCTTCTGTGCTCTCACCTGTGCCCAATTGTTCAAATGAAACAGATCCATCTCAGGATCCTCATACAAGAAATAGAAATCAACATTCAGAGAACCGGTACAAACGCACAGATTGATTTTATCTCCTGCTTCAAGTGATTCATAATATTTTTCTGAAACCGAAAACGTTTTTTCAGTCTTCTCTTGCTTATCATAAGCGGAAACATAATATTCCTCGCTTGTGGAGTGCGGTACGTCATAAACATATTTTTCATTCAAATTCAGTTCAATAAAATTAACCTTTATTATAATCATCTCATTCAATGAAATGATTATAAAGAGAACACTGACCGTAACAAACCCACAAATACCAATTCCTTTTA
Organism: Bacillota bacterium; assembly: GCA_029219125.1. Lineage (GTDB taxonomy): Bacteria > Bacillota > Clostridia > Peptostreptococcales > Anaerovoracaceae > RGIG7179. The sequence goes on along the minus strand of JAQXSU010000224.1, from coordinate 2,205 downwards.
AATTGGAAAAGGTGTCCTCATTCCGCCTCTTCTTTGTCCATAAATAAGTAAATAAAGCCCCAGCACATAGCCCCACACAAATCAAGGCTACTACATTCCATTCGGTATTTCTTTTCAGCAGTACCGTCGGCGTAACAATGATGGGGAGAATAGTCCAGCATCCGCCTATATGCTCTTGAAAAAAGTCCTTCTGTGAAATTACTGAAAAAACAAAAAGAACTCCCGTTGCAGTAAGCAGCAGTATTGCCGCCCAGGAGAAAACAGGGAATAAAATACGCTCTATATACGCAAATCCGACGATTAACGAGCAAATAGAATACGGTGCTTTTTTTGCTGCCTTTTCGATTTTACTTTTTCCCATAATAATATCTCATCACCTACGTATGTCTGATTCTCAGTGCCGCTCCTGTCATCTCCGCACGCTTTGCGCCTTGGTCCTTTCCCACTCATTCAAACCAAAAAATTTCCATGGACAGTAGAATATAAGGTATTTTTTTCATTCTTCAATTTCAACTTTCATAATGATATTCATTCTATTCTCCTCAATATACCTGATTCGAACATGGATTCCATTTTTCTCAATTCGCTTCCCCGAATCATAGAACCCATTCACACCATCTGTAGTTCTATATGAAAAGACGGTACCACAAACAGTAAAGGCTTCACTTCCTTTATAATATACATAGTCTTCAACGATGCCTTCCACTTCCAGGAATTCGCCTGCATAATACTGTCTGCTATACTTTGCCATCTCATCTCCGCCTGTTTCAATATAGCTTTTTATTCCTATGTTGAGAATTATTCCAGCTACAATCAGGCCTCCGATAATAAACAGGACAGATGTCATATTAAATTCTCTATCCTTATATTGTTCAACAATTAATTTTACAACGGAATATAATAGGAACAATGACAGAAAAAATAAAATAGCTGTTTCAAAAGGAAAGATGTGTTTTGGAGTTTCGTATATCACTTCCATGGCGTAAAATTCCCCTTTCTCATAAAGATTCTACGCTTCATGCTGCATAAAGCAGGCGCCCATTCCGGATGGCGGCCTCTTGCATGACATCCGAAAAGGGCGTCTGTTCATTTCGTCTTCTACATCACATCATCCAGCAGCATCTGCAGTCCTTCTTCCAGCGTCTCCCCTGCATTGGTGCCGCCGGTTGCACGGGCTACCATTTGAAAATCCCGGTCTATGTAATAGGTCGACGGGATCGACCGGACAGGAATGGTTTCGTAGGCACTTTGATCCAGATCGAAGTATACCGGAAAGCTGTACTGAACCCGATCCAGAAACGCACCGGCTGTTTCCATCGTCTCCTTGCTTCCGTCGGTCATATTGATCATCAGAAATTCCACTTGCTGTCCATATTCCTGATATGCCTCTTCAAATACTTGCAGTTCTTCCCTGCACTGCTCATTCCAGCTGGCCCAGAAATGCAGGACGATGGGCCTGTCCGCGAAATCGCTCAGACTGACCTGCTGTCCTTCCTCATCATAGACGGTAAATTCCGGCGCCGCATTGACAACGTCATCCATCACGGATACTGCAGCAGTATCCTGTGCATCCCGGGCCCATTGATTTACCCACCGCAGCGCAGCGAAAAACAGAACCAGAATCAGGATGATTCCACACAATTTCAATATCTTTCTCATCACACACCACACTTTCTCTTTTTTTAACCCATTTTTATTCTTTACCTTTCTTTTTTACTCCAGTTTTCAGTATATACCCATATACGGCAAATGTCACTTTTTTTCTTTTATTTCTGTGGTATTTTTTTATCAAAAGTCTTTTTTCCCTTCGCTTCTCCATGGGATTCCAGCTTTCCTTCAAACGGCCGGTTCTTTTCCGGCCTCTGCTGCTGCAGTTTCTGCCGGATCTCTGCGGAAACTGCCATGACCTCCTGATAGAATTCCCGTGCAGATATGCGCACTGCACCATCTCCCAAGGCCGCCATCTGTACCGGACGGTCTGAGGTGACCACCGTGATCTTATACTTTCGTCCCAGCTCATAGATCGTCTTTTCGATGAACCGGTCCGCCGTTTCCGCTTCCTTCGTATAGACCACATCCAGTCCGGCCTGTTTCATCTGCGTCCCCGGATTTCCCTTTACCTTATATCCGTCGAAGACCACCAGAATTCCTACCTTTCTGTAACCCTGATAATGAATCAGTATTTCCAGAAATGCTTCCCGTGCA
>JAQXSU010000223.1 GCA_029219125.1 Bacillota bacterium | reverse complement strand
TCTCTCGCTAAAATGTCTTTAATCTTCACAGTCTTTCTTCTCCTTATTACATATATTACAGCTTTCCGGCCTGCCGTCGCATGCCTTCCATAATCTCGTCGATTACCTGCAGCGGCGCTTCATTGAGGGTGATGCGCAGCTTTTCGCAGATCTCATCCAGTGCGTACAGAATATACGGGTTTCGTGCAAGCACTTTTTCCGGTCTGCCTTCAGCCTCGATGTAATTCACCACGAAATCGGCCGCTGCCATGCCTTCCTCTTCCTCCGGTGACAACAGTTCCACATGGAGGATCATGCCGCTTTCCCGTTCCACTGCCAGCAGAACCATCGGATTGACCGGCCGGTCGAACTTTTCATCCATCAGCATGCCATGCAGGTATGCCGTATCCAGCAGAAGGGTTGCGCCGTTTTCCGGCTGTTTTTCCAGCCGTTTCATCAGCACCTCGTCCGTCACCTCGATGGTCTCGTACGTTTCTTCGATATACGGCAGCCGGGCCGGCGCTGTCATCCAGTTCATCTGCTGCAGATCGAAATACCGGAAACAGAATTCTCCCTCTTCGAAATTCACCTTCACCCGCTCTTCCCGCAGGGCTTTCACCCCTTCAATGAGCTGGACGAAGGTCTCCACCAGCAGGCGGACCTCCTCTTCATCCGGCGTCCACGGTGCGAACCGCGGCTGGAAAGACAGGAAAAACGGCCAGTTGTTCTTCCCGCGGTACTTTCTGCCTAGCTGTTTGATCATGGCTTTCTGATCCTCCGGCACATCAATCCGGTCACCCCAGTAGCAGATCAGTGCCTGCTGGTTCATCATAATGTAATCCACAGGCTGCACACTGTCCTGCGCCCCTGCTGCCTTCTGAAAGCTGGCAAGTCCCTGGGTTCCGTCATACAGACTGACGCCAAAACAGTCCCCGTTTCTGCCCATGATACTGCAGAATACAGGTTCCTCCCGGCCGTTTTCCTGAATGCCCATGAGATCCATGTCCCACAGGTCCTCCCACGGTTTCAGTTCCTTCAGTTCGTCGGTCAGATCATATAGCATTTTCCAAAGGTCCGCTGCTGCTTCTTTTCTCATTTTTTCCGTCTGCCCTTTCCTTTATCTTGAAATTATGATTTCAATGGTATATACTTGAATAATGTGCGGTTCCCGTACCATGATCCGCACGAAATACCTATCATATTACTATACCATAGAAAAAGGAAAAAAGCTATGCAGTTTATCAAACAATTTCTCATAATTCTCCTGATGTCCGTGCTGGGTGGTTTTCTCAACTGGCTGATCCCACTGCCTATCCCCGCCACGGTCTGGGGCATGCTCCTGATGTTCGCAGCCCTTGCCTGCGGTCTGATCAAACTGAATCAGGTGGAACACACGGCAGATTTCTTTCTGTCCGTCATGCCCATGCTGTTTATCCCCTATGCGGTCGGGCTCATGGACAGCTACAAGCTCCTGGCGGAGCACGCGCTGCCGATTCTGGTCATCACACTGGTCAGCTTCTGCCTCTGCTTCGCCGTAACCGGTAAAACCGCCGACTTTATCATCGCCCGGAGTGATGCCAGAGGCCGAAAGGAGGAACGTCATGAATAGCTTCGTAACATTTTTGTCGGAAAACGCATTTTTCGGCGTGTTTCTGACGGTGGGCTTCTATCTGCTGTTCCGCCGCCTGTCCGAAAAAGTACGCTTTCCCCTTTTCAATCCGATTCTGCTGACGGTTGCGGCCATCATCGGCTTTTTACTGCTCTTCCGCATTCCCTATGAAGCCTATGTACCGTCCGGAGACCTGATCACCTGGTTCCTGACGCCGGCCACCGTATGCTTCGCCATACCGCTGTACCGGCAGCTTCATGTACTCCGCAAGCATATGACAGCGATCCTGGTCAGCATTTTTACCGGCAGTCTGACTTCCGTGGCCAGCATCTTCCTCATGGGTAAGCTCTTCGGTCTTCCTGCACACATTCATGCCAGCCTTTCGCCGAAGTCCGTCACCACACCCATCGCCACTGCCATTGCGGAAGAGATGGGCGGTGTGGTGGGCTGTACCGTGATTGCAGTGATCCTCACCGGTATCCTGGGCTCTATCTTCGCTGCATCCCTGAAAAAGCTGTTTCGACTGAAGTCCGATATCGCCTGGGGCCTGGCTACAGGAACCTCCAGTCACGCCATCGGCACCTCTGCCGTCATGGAAGAGAACGAAGTGGCTGGCGCCATGGGCAGTCTTTCCATCGCCATC
>JAQXSU010000222.1 GCA_029219125.1 Bacillota bacterium | reverse complement strand
TTCTCTGGCGGAACGGCGGTATTACCGACCCGGTGTGCAGGGTCGGGAGAAGGCCGTGAAGGAGCGGCTGGAGCAGATTCTGGAGTGGAAGAAGGGAGACAAATAAAATGGAAAGAAATGAAAACGGAATACATGGAGCGGAAATCAAGACACATGGCCAGGAAAGCAAGCAGCATGGTTCACATCGTGATTTGACGATATACGATTTTGACAAAATCATTGACCGCCAGGGCACTCTTGCCTGCAAAACAGATCAGATGCCCAAGGGCTGCCCGGAGGATTCTGTTTCTGCCTGGATTGCCGACATGGACTTCACTTGCCCGCAGCCGGTGACCAGCGCTCTCCATGAACGGGTGGACCACGGAATTTTCGGCTATACGGTGTTCGAAAGCAAGGCATATCTGGATGCAGTAACCGACTGGTTTGCCCGTCGGTTCGGATGGAACATTGATCCGGCGCATATCGTGTTCAGCCCGGGTGTGGTACCTGCCATCTCTATTCTCGTGCAGGCCCTGACAGAGCCGGGTGACAGTATCGTAATTCAGAAGCCGGTGTACTATCCGTTCATGAATGCCATCCAGGCCAACGGCCGTAACGTGGTGAACAACCCGCTGGTTCGCCGGAACCGGGACTGCGAAGATCCGCAGTGCTTTGACTATGTGATGGACTATGCCGGTCTGGAGCAGGCCATGGCGGATGACAGTGTGAAGGGAATGATCCTCTGCAGCCCGCACAATCCTGCCGGCCGGGTCTGGACCCGCCAGGAGCTGCAGCAGGTACTGGAGATCTGTCAGCGCCACGGGAAATGGATCATCTGCGATGAGATCCACTGCGACCTGACCCGCACCGGCATCGTACATACGCCGCTGCTGAAGCTGGCAGAGGAACTCTGTCCCGCCTTCTGTGAGAAGATCATCACCTGCACTGCACCGACCAAAACCTTCAATCTGGCCGGACTTTCCATCAGCAACATCATTATCCCGGGCAGGGAATTCCGGCAGAAGTGGGAGAAGACTGCCGTGGACCAGCTGGATCTTTTCATGGGGAACCCGCTGAGCATGACGGCGGCCATGGCGGCCTATGGTGACGGGGAAAACTGGCTGGATCAGCTGCGGTCCTACCTGGATGGAAACATTGCTTTCATCCGGCAGTTTGTGCGTGACCATCTGCCGGAAGCTGCCGTGGCAGACTGCCAGGGAACCTATCTGGTGTGGATTGACCTGCGGGCATACTGCAGCATACAGTCTGGCGGCGGAGAACAGAAGCCGGAAGGTGGAAAGCCGGACTACCGGAAGCTGAAGCAGGCCATGCAGCAGGTGGGCCATCTGGCACTGGATGAAGGATACATTTTCGGTGAAGAGGGACAGGGCTATGAGCGAATCAATGTGGCCATGCCGCGCAGCCTGGTGGAAGAAGCCATGAAGCGGATGGAAAAAGCCGTCCGGTGGCTGGAGGAAGATCATGAAGGATAACCGGAACATGAACAGTGAAATCCGGTCGGACGCCGCAGTGCCGCAAACACCTGCCGGCTCTGCGGTGCTGCCGCTGGACAGCAGCTTTACAGTGGAGGTAACAGGCTGGTACCGTGATTACCGGAGAGATCTGCCATGGCGGCAGGACAAAGATCCTTATCACGTCTGGGTCTCAGAGATCATGCTGCAGCAGACCCGGGTGGAAGCTGTCCGGGACTACTATCTGCGTTTCATGCAGGCGCTGCCCACCATTGAGGCACTGGCGGAAGCGGAGGAAGAGCAGCTGCTGAAGCTCTGGCAGGGCCTCGGTTACTACAACCGGGTCCGCAATCTGCAGAAAGCAGCCCGCCAGATTCTCCAAAATCCGTCGGCCGGTTTTCCACGTACAATGCCTGAAATTCTGGCACTTCCGGGGATCGGTGAATACACCGCCGGTGCCATCGCATCCATCTGCTTCAATCAGAGGACACCCGCTGTGGACGGCAATGTGCTTCGGGTCATGGCACGGCTGACAGAGGAAGAAGGCGATGTAAAATCCACGCCGGTTAAGCGGCGTTTTACGGAACTCCTTGCCGGATTGTATCCCGATACGGACTGCGGTGATTTCACCCAGGGCCTCATCGAGCTGGGAGCCCTGGTGTGCCTGCCCAATGGTCAGCCCCGGTGTGAGATGTGTCCGGTGTCGGGTTTTTGCAGGGCGTGGGCAGCCGGTCGAGCCATGGAGCTGCCCGTAAAGGCGGAGAAGAAGGCCCGCCGCCAGGAGCAGCGGACCGTCTTTATTTTGTCCTGCGGCGGCCGCGTAGCGGTCCGCCGCCGCCCGAAAGGCAGCCTGCTGGGAAACCTTTACGAGTTCCCGCAGGTTTCCCAGCACCTGACCGCCGGGGCAGCGGTCAGCCAGGCCGAGGCCTGGGGCTGCCACCCGTTGGATGTGACCCGGTCGAAACAGTATAAGCACATCTTCTCCCATGTGGAATGGGATATGACCGGTTACTATATCACCTGCGGCTTGGAAGGTACGGGGGAGGTTTCCCGGGAAGGTGCCGGTGACAGCCTGCAGCCTGAAGGCGCCGGCGAGCCAGGCGGACAGGCATTCCGATGGGTCAGCCGGGAGCAGCTGGAAGAGGAGATTCCACTGCCTTCTGCCTTCCAGCCGTTTTGCCCGGAGTGATTTCCGATGGCGGTTTTCCAAAATGCCCAAAAAGTTTTCAAAAAGAAAACGAATCAGCTGATTTGGAAAACCGAGTGATTGGAAATTAAATAAAATGTAAAAAAATTCAAGTAGTAAATGGAAAATTGGTGAAATATGGAACAAAAGTGAACTGATTTCAATTTTATTACAGTAATAAATAGTAATATATGTAGTAAAATAGAATACGGTTTTCCAAAATGCCCAAAAAGTTTTCAAAAAGAAAACAAATCAGCTGATTTGGAAAACCGGAGATCAGAAACCAACCGGAGATCAAATTCAGTGTAATAAAAGAGTAGGAAAACAAGGAGAAGAAGATAATGAATGTATTAACCTATGGCTGGCCCATCGCCCTGCTGGTGGTGGCCCATACCGTATACCAGATCAGTGCCAAATCGGTGCCCAGCGCCATGGATCCCTTTGCCGCAGTGTTTTTCAACTATGTGGTTGCGGCATGTCTGGCGTTTTGCCTTTGGATGATTTTGGGACAGGACAGGAGTCTGACAACCCAGATATCCAAGATGAACTGGGCGCCGGTGACCATGGCCATGGCCATCACTGCGGTGGAAGTGGCGTCGGTTTTCATGTACAAGGTGGGATGGAACATCAGCATCGGTTCCACGGTGGCCAGCATTTTGACGGCTGTGGCGCTGGCCGCGGTAGGAGTGCTGCTGTATAAAGAAGTGATGACGGCCAATCAGCTGGTGGGCATTGGGATCTGCATTGTTGGTCTCGTGGTGATGAACCGCTGAGACCCGGCGGACGGCCACTGAGGAATGGCAGGCAGCGAAGCCAGCTTGGCGGCTGAAGTCCGTCAGCCCGCCGGCTCCGGTCAGTCCGCCGACTCGGACTTCGCCCGGTTCACCAGCCAGATGCCGAAGCAGACCAGCAGCAGCGA
>JAQXSU010000221.1 GCA_029219125.1 Bacillota bacterium | reverse complement strand
ACGATCCATCTGGAGTCTGGCGGAATCCGGACCATTACCGTCCGCGATCTGCGGAATGACGGCCAGCAGAAAGAAGATCTGACAGAGATTCCGTGCCAGGCACTGGTTCTGGCGGTGGGCCACAGTGCGCGGGATACCTTCCGCATGCTTCATGAATGCGGCATCGCCATGGAACAGAAACCATTTTCCATCGGTGTGCGGATCGAGCATCCGCAGGATATGATTGACATTTCCCAGTACGGCCGGCCGGGGCGGCAGCTGGGGCTGCCGCCGGCCGAATACAAAATCAATTATCGCTGTGCTGCCGACGGCCCGGCGGCAGGACGTGGTGTTTATACCTTCTGTATGTGTCCGGGCGGGCAGGTGATCGTGGCATCTTCCCAGGAAGGGGGCGTGGTGACCAACGGCATGAGTTATCATGGCCGGGACAGCGGTACGGCCAACAGCGCTTTGCTCTGTGATGTGCGAACCAGTGACTTCGGCAGCAGTGATGTGCTGGCCGGCGTGGCGTTTCAGGAAAAGTATGAGCATCTGGCTTTCCAGGCAGGGCGGAAGCAGAATCCGGACGGAAAACCTTACAGCCCGCCGCAGACCACCTGGGGCAGATTGCGGGACGGTCTGGCACCGGAGGTGGAAGAATGTCTGCCAACCTTCGCCGTGGCAGCCTTCCGGGAAGCCATGCCTCAGCTGGGCAAAAAGCTTCACGGCTTTGATGGGGAGGATGCGGTAATGACTGCGGTAGAGACCCGCAGCTCCTCGCCGGTGCGGATCCTTCGAGGAGAAACGTATGAATCTGCGGCCAGCGGTCTTTACCCTTGCGGGGAAGGGGCAGGCTATGCCGGCGGCATCACATCGGCTGCCGTGGACGGCATCCGGGTGGCGGAGGCTATCATCCGGAAATGGAAGCCGGCTGCCGAAAGCAGGAAGCTGTAGTTTCATCAAGGCGTGCAGGAATTTGACTAAATTTGACTGAAAATGATTGACTTTGACCAAATTTGTGCTATACTAAAGTCGGCAGGAGGAATACAGGATGTTGCAGAATGAAAGACAGAACAGAATTCTGGACGAACTGGAAATTCACCATGCTGTGAAGGTCAATGAACTGGCAAAACAGCTGGATACCAGTGAATCCACCATCCGGCGGGATATCAACGAGCTTGCTCAAATGGGAAAGCTGAAAAAGGTGTTTGGCGGTGCGATTTCCGTAAGCCGCGGGTCTGCTTTCGTGGAGTCGGATGTGGCTTCCAGAGCCCGGATGAATGTGGAGGAAAAGGAGCGGATTGCCCGATATGCGGCGTCCCTCATCGAGGATAACGATTTCGTGTATCTGGATGCGGGAACAACTACGGGACGGATGATCGATTTCCTGGAGAAAAAGAATGTGACCTATGTGACCAACGGCATCACCCATGCCCGGCGTCTGATCGAACGGGGATTTCCTGTATTTATGATCGGCGGGCTGCTCCGTCCGGCTTCCGAGGCGGTGGTGGGGGAAGCGGCCATTGAGGCGATTCGGCGGTTTAATTTCACCAAATGCTTCATGGGAGCCAAGGGTCTGGACGCAGAGAAAGGCTTTACCACTCTGGATATCAGCGAGGCGGCGGTGAAGACAGCAGTCATGGAAAAAGCGGGCTGCACATACATGCTGGCGGATCATACCAAGTTTAATCTGGTCTCTTCCGTGTCCTTTGCGGCGCTGGAGGACGCCTGCATCATTACGGACCGGCTGGAGGATCCGCGATACCGCACGCTGACCGAAATCCTGGAAGCGCCGGAACATCGGGACGATATATTTTGACGGGACGATATATTTTGAGAAGAAAAAAATATTGAAAAAAGAATTCATAAAAAAAGAGGAAACAGGAGGGATTTATCATGACGACAAAAATTGCGATCAACGGATTCGGTAGAATCGGACGGCTGGCATTCCGCCAGATTTTCGAGGATGATTCCATGGAAGTGGCGGCGATCAATGACCTGACCAGCCCGGATATGCTGGCACATCTGCTGAAGTATGACAGCGTGCAGGGCGGCTATAAGGGTCACACCGTAACCAGTGATGAAAATTCCATCACGGTGGATGGAAAGAGAATCGTCGTATTATCCGAAAAGGATCCGGAAAATCTTCCGTGGAAAGAAATGGGCATTGATATTGTTCTGGAATGTACCGGATTCTTCTGCTCCAAGGCAAAATCCGAGGCGCACATCCGTGCCGGCGCCAGGAAGGTTCTGATTTCTGCGCCTGCAGGCAGTGACCTGAAGACCATCGTTTACGGTACCAACCATGAAACGCTGACTGCAGAGGATAACGTAATTTCTGCTGCGTCCTGCACCACCAACTGCCTGGCACCGATGGCCAAGGCTCTGAACAATTACCGTGAGGTGCGTACCGGCTTCATGACCACCATTCATGCATACACCGGCGACCAGATGATCCTGGACGGACCGCACAGAAAGGGCGACAAGAGAAGAGCAAGAGCCGGTGCCATCAACATCGTTCCAAACAGCACCGGTGCAGCCAAGGCCATCGGTCTGGTTATCCCGGAACTGGACGGCAAGCTGATCGGTTCTGCACAGCGTGTTCCTGTTCCATCGGGTTCCATCACCATTCTGGACGCAACTCTGAAGGATATGACGGATACCGTATCGGTGGAAGGCATCAATGCGGCTATGAAGGCTGCGGCAGATGAGTCTTACGGTTACACGGAAGAGGAACTGGTTTCCAGCGATATCATCGGCATGACTTACGGCTCGCTGTTTGACGCCACCCAGACTCTGGCGCAGAAGTGCGGCACTCACATTTATGAAGTGCGTGTGGTTGCCTGGTACGACAACGAAAACAGCTACGTTTCCCAGATGGTGAGAACACTGAAATATCTGAAGAAGTTCCTGTAAGGGAAGATGGGGACATTTTGATCATAGACATCAAGGACATCAAGGTCATTCCTGAAATCATTGCGATTTCCGGGGCGAATGAATTTCCGAGACGATTGGGGCTGCTGCTGCGGCCCCTTTTTTTCGTGCGATGCAGCCGTGGAGTACAGTGAACGTGGTGTGCAGTTGGGAAAGAGGGAAGCGTAATGATGAAAATGACGCAAAGAGGATAATTTTTTACGCAAACACACATAATCCAATTCGTTTTGCGTCCTTTTTTGCTTGCAAAAAAGGATCGGAAGCTCTGACGGCGTCCGATCCTCTGTATTCAGTGTATATTTCGCATTTTTTCTCCGCTGCCGCCCGCATCTCTTTCAAGAAACTTCAAGAACCTTCAAGAACTTTCAAGAAACGGAGAGTACATCATCAAAACGTGGTTTTCTGTGACGAATTCTTCCGCCAGCGGCTCTCCGTCATGCCCCGCCACCTCCGCCAGAGGCTCTTCGGCATGCAGCGACGCTTCGGTGTTCGTGCTTTCCGGTTCTCTGTCCCGAAGCGACCGTTCTCTCACCGCTGCACTCGCATCAGTCATCACTCCCGCCGCCGAATCCGCCGCTGCATCGTTTGCAGGCCACACCAGACGGTACAGCGCATTGTGACGGCTGAAGCCGCCCCAGTACTCCGCACGCATTTCATGATCCCGTTCCACAATCTCATACCGGTAGAGCGGCGGCAGGTCCGTCCGCCAGCTCCCCTCCAGGTATTCCAACCCCACGTGGAGCAGAAGCTGAAATGTCTGCTGCGTGTCGTTGCGAATCATCAGATCCACATAAGGATAGTAGCAGGTGGCGCCGCTGCCAAAAGGTTGGGTGCGGTTTGCATCCGGAAACACATCGTAGCCGTGGTGGTGACGTTCGATCACGGTCAGAGGCGTGTGCAGCGTCATCCAGTAGATCAGGTTGGAAAGCTGACATAAGCCGCCGCCAACTTCAGTGCTGACCCGGCCGCCGGTGAGAACCATGCCGGGCACATAACCTTTCCGAGCCGTGGGCCTGCCGATGGCTTTCCAGTAACTGAGGGTCTCACCCGGCCGGAGCAGCAGACCGTTGAGGCGGGGGACGGCCAGATTCAGATTGGTGACTTTGTTCAGCTGCAGTTCCATGTCCACATCGCGGAGCTGACGGTAGAGCGGTGTTCGGTGGGAGAACTGCTCATATTTCAACGGTTCTTCCTCAAACGTCTCCGCAAAGGGCCTGTAGTTCGGCCACTGGCTGTATCGGCGCAGGGAATAGTAGGTCTTTCCCAGAGCCAGCCGCAGGTTGCTGCGATGTTTTGTTTCTTCCACATACTGGTGTCTCATGGCTGAGATCTCCTGTTTTCCTGTTCCTCTATTCTTCCACTCTTCTACTCTTCGATCAGGCATTCTCCGGTCATTTCCGGCGGCACCGGCAGATTCATCAGGTGGAGCAGGGTCGGTGCGATATCAGCCAGCTTGCCGCCTTCCCGGAATCCGGACACCGGCTGGTCGGCGATATGCACCAGAGGTACCGGGTTGGTGGAGTGGGCGGTCACCACATTGCCTGCCTCGTCCAGCATTTCGTCGGCATTTCCGTGGTCCGCCGTCAGCAAAATCTGTCCGCCCGCTGCAAGGACTGCTTTTTCGATGCGTCCTACGCAGGCATCCAGCGTTTCCACCGCCTGGACTGCCGCATCGAAGACTCCGGTATGTCCCACCATGTCCGCATTGGCGAAGTTGAGAATGATAAGATCGTATTTAGACGATGTGATCTCTTCCAGCACCTTTTCCGTCACTGTCACCGCGCTCATCTCCGGCTGCAGGTCGTAGGTGGCAACCTTCGGGGAAGGAATCAGGATCCGGTCTTCCAGCGGATTCGCTTCCTCCACGCCGCCGTTGAAGAAGAAGGTCACATGGGCATACTTTTCTGTTTCTGCGATGCGGAGCTGATGGAGTCCCAGCCCGGAAATGTATTCGCCCAGGGTGTTTTCCAGCCGATGCGGCGGGAAAGCCACTTCCACATTCGGCATTTCCGCATCGTACTGGGTCATGCAGACGTAGCACAGATCGTGTATCGTTTTTTTACGTTCAAACCCGTCAAAATCCGGGTCCACGAAGGCGCGGGTCAGCTCCCGGGCACGGTCCGGGCGGAAGTTGAACATGACGATGGAATCTCCGTCGTCCACATATCCCTTCTTTGCAAAATCCGCACTCCCGGCGTTTTCCTCAATGCATGCCCCGGCGTTATTCCCGGCATTTTCTGCAATGCTTTCGCCGGCTCCGCCGCAGACGGTGGGCAGGATGAATTCGTCGGTTTCGCCGCGGTCATAGGCTGCTGCCACAGCCTCGCTGCCGCTGGCTGCCTGCTTTCCTTCGCCCAGGGTCAGGGCATCGTAGGCCAGACAGACCCGTTCCCACCGCTTGTCGCGGTCCATGGCATAATACCGTCCGGATACCACGCCCACGCGGCCGATACCTTCTGCGTCCATGAAATCTTCCAGCTGCTTCATGAAGTCAGCGCCGGAGGTAGGCGGTACGTCCCGTCCGTCCATAAAGCAGTGGACGAAGACTTTGGAAACGCCCCGCTGTTTCGCCAGGCGGAGCAGTGCAAACAGATGGGTCAGATGGCTGTGGACGCCGCCGTCGGACAGGAGCCCGTAGAAATGCAGGGTGCCTCCGGTTTCCAGAACGTGGTCACAGGCATGGTTCAGAGGCACGTTAGCAAAGAAGATGCCGTCTTCAATGGCTTTGGTGATCTTCGTTAATTCCTGATAGACGATACGGCCTGCACCGATGTTGAGATGGCCCACTTCGGAGTTTCCCATCTGTCCTTCCGGAAGACCGACTGCCAGACCGCTGGCCGCAAGCTTCGTACTCGGGTATGTATGAAAAATCCGGTCCAGATTCGGTTTCTTCGCTGCGGCGATGGCATTGCCGGCAGCAGAATCGTTGAGACCGTATCCGTCCAGAATCATGAGCATGGTTGGTTTTTTCATGGTGTATGTCCTCCTGTATCTATGCAATACAATGTTCCCCTCCAGTATACCACAGTCAGCCTCTTTTCTAAAGAGCGAAAATCTGTTACAATGAAGAAAACAGGACGAATGGAGAGGAACGGATAAGATGAACTGGACAGAGCAGCAGCGACAGGCAATTGAAGAACGGGGAAAAAATCTGCTGGTGGCGGCAGCCGCCGGCTCCGGCAAAACGGCAGTACTGGTGGAGCGGATCAAGCGTCTCATTCTGGAGGACGGCTGTCCCATCGACCGGATGCTGATCGTGACATTCACCAACGCAGCAGCATCGGAAATGAAGGAAAAAATTCGCCGGGCCGTCAGCCAGTCCATCGGCGAACTGGCCCGGCAGATCAGCGAGGCGCAGCAGATCAGCGCCGCCGAGGAGCAAGGCGGCCTGCAGGGCGCACATAGTGCCGCCCGGGAAGACCTCCACGATCTGGAGGAAAAGCTGAACTTCCTGAAGCAGCAGATGAACAAACTGTCCCAGGCTCAGATCAGTACCTTCCATGCCTTTGCCCTGGAGGTTATCCGGAAGTATTTCTATATCATCGACGTGGAGCCCAATTTCAAAATCTGCGATGACGCTCAGCAGACTTTGCTGAAAGCGGACGCCATGGATCAGCTGCTGGAAGAGCAGTTTGAAGAGGACGACCCGGCCTTCCTCCATTTCCTGGACTGCTACAGCGGCGATCGGAACGATGACAAGTTCCGGGAGCTGATCGATAAAGCATATACGACCATTCAGAGCCTGCCGGAGCCGGCCGCCTGGCTCCACGAAAAAGTGGAAATGCTGCGGGGGGCTCAGATCGGAGCAGGCGAGGAGCCCGGAGCGGACGTCCGGGATTCCATGGCGCCGGTCATGGACTTCCTCTGGCAGATGGCAGCATCCCGCCTGAAGGAAGCAGAAGCTGCTATCGTGGAGAATTTAAGACTTGCCCGGGAGGCAGGCATGGCGCAGGCGGTCACCCTGGCAGAAGACGACCTGCATCAGCTGGAAATACTTTGCGAAGCGATGGAAAACCGGGATTTTGATCACTTCCGGGAGGCTCTGGGAGCGTTCAAACTGGGGACTTTGCGGAAAAATTACTACAACACGCCGGAGGGCAGCGCCATGACCCCGGAAGAAGCGGAGGCCATGAAAAACGCCGCCGCCGCTCGGCGCAACCTGGCCAAAGATCATGTGAAATCCATCCTCAACGGCTATTTCAGCCAGTCTGCGGAGGCCATGGCAGAAGAAATGGCCTTGACCTACAGCGACGCCGTCATGACCGAAAAGCTGGTGACCCGCTACGGGCAGCTCTACAGCGAAGAAAAGAAAAAGCGGGGGCTGGTGGACTTTTCGGACATCGAACACTATGCCTGGGAGATTTTGAAAGATGAAGAAGTCAGCGCCTTTTACCGGGAAAAATTCCTTCACATTTTCGTCGACGAGTATCAGGACAGCAACGTGATGCAGGAGGCACTGCTGTCTCGCATCTGCCGGGAAAACAACCTGTTCCTGGTGGGGGACGTGAAGCAGAGCATCTATAAGTTCCGGCTGGCCGAACCGGAGATCTTCCAGCGGCGGTACCGGCAGTACGCGGAAGGCGGAGCTGCGGGGCCGGACGGCACAGGGAAGAATTCCATGAAAATCGATCTCAACCGCAACTTCCGCAGCAAAAAACCGGTCATCGATTTTGTCAACCAGGTGTTCGACGGGATCATGGACGGCTACGACGAGGATGCGGCACTTCACATGGGGGATCCGTACGGCGACCGGTACTATGCCGAGCCGAAGCTTTACCTGGCCAGCGTGCCGTGGAGCGAAGACGAAGCCGTCGACGACGAGCTGAAAAATATGATGAAAGCCGAAAAAGAGGCTCTTGCCGCCGTGAAACTGATCCGGGACAGCCTGGGGCAGCCCATTTACGACAGCAAAGCACAGACCATGCGGCCTTTGCAGCTGCGGGATATGGTGATTTTGCTCCGTGGGGTCCGGGGGTACGGCGACATCTTCTATAACGTGCTCATGGAAAACGACATTCCGGCCTTCGTGGACGATAACGACGGCTATTTCGACACCATGGAGATCAACACCTTCCTGTCGCTGCTGTCGCTGCTGGATAACGAGAAGCAGGACGTGCCTCTGCTGACGGTACTCCGTTCGGAGATCTTCGGATTTTCGGTGGAGGAGCTGGCGGATGTCCGGATTGCCTGCAAAGAAGGCTCCTATTATGACGCCTTCATGGCCTGCGGCCGCGGGGAGACAGGGTGCGATGCAGCCCTCTGCGCAAAATCCGCAGCCTCGGCCCTTTCTCTCGCCCAGTGGCGGTCGCTGGCGGTCTTCATGCCTCTGGAAGAACTGATCTGGAAGCTGCTTCTGGATACCGGTTTTTATATTGCCATGGGTGCCATGCCGGGCGGCCGGCAGCGGCAGGCAAATCTGCGGGCTCTGGTGGACAAGGCAGCGGGCTACCGGAAAAGCCAGGGCGGGTCTCTGTACGGGTTTATCCGGTATATCGAAGCGGTGAAGGAAAAGAAGGTGGCCAGCGGACAGGTGAAGCTGGTAGGTGAGGGTGACGAGCTGGTAAAGATCATGACCATCCACAAAAGCAAAGGACTGGAGTTTCCTATGGTGATTCTGGCCGGATTTTGCCGGAAGCTGAATTATACCCGCATGGGCCGGTCTCTGGTGATCCATAAGGATCTGGGCCTGGGTTTCCCTGTGGTCAACAAGGAGGAAAGCTGGTTCCGCACCACAGCTCTGCAGAGCATCATTAAGGAAAAGTTCCATCAGGAAGAAGTAGAGGAAGAAAAGCGGATTCTCTATGTGGCCCTGACCCGGGCCAGGGACCGGCTGGCGATCCTTGGCATCTGTGAGGACGTGCAGGAGGCACTGGATCAGGTGGGCAGTCAGCCGCCGAAGGATATTACCTATTTTCAGATGACGGGAAACCGGATCTGTACCCGTCTGCAGCAGTATGAGATCATAGAGGATGCTGACCTGGCCGGCCTGGTGAGCCACCGGCAGCGGCGTACAGACCTGGTACTGGACCTGTTTGACCGGGACAACCATACGGGCGATGCATTGCTGGCAGCGCAGGTGGACCGGCAGATGCGTTTCGTCTATCCCTATGAACGGGATCTTGCCATCAAATCGAAATATTCCGTCAGCGAGCTGAATGCCGCCGCAGGTGAACGGGCTGCGGCGGCGGGAGAAGGATATGCCGGCACCGGGGGCAGCATGGAGGCGGATGGCGTCGGCGACGCATCGGCGGCGCAGGACACCAGAAGCATTCCGGGCATCAGGGAAGTTCATCTGGAGGAGCCCGCTTCCTTCAAACAGCGGAATGTGTTTACGCCGGCCCAGAAGGGTACCATTTATCACTGCCTGCTGGAGCATCTGAACTTTCGGACAGCCTACGCCGGCGGCGACCGGCAGGCGAGTCTGGCTGTCATTGAAGAAACCGTACGGTATCTGGTGGACGGCCAATTCCTGACGGCAGAAGAAGCTGCCGTGATCCAGCCGGAAAATATCCTGAAGCTGATGACTTCCGATCTGGGACGCCGCCTGGCGGAGAGTCCGGCGGTGCACCGGGAGCAGCCGTTCAACCTGCTGATGGATCACGATCCGGACGGCAGTGGGCAGATGGCAGAGGTCATGGTGCAGGGCATCATCGACTGCTGTTTTGAAGAGGACGACGGCCAGCTGGTGTTGGTGGACTATAAGACCAGCCGCATCCGTCCGGATCGTGAGCCGGAGAAAGAAAAACAGCGGATTGCAGACCACTACCGGGTGCAGATGGACATCTACCGCCGCGCCCTGGAAACCGCCACAGGAAAAAAAGTCAAAGAAGCCTATCTATACCTTACCGACAGCGGTGAACTGGTGGAGATGTGACAGGGCATCCCGCTTCAATGAACGAGTTAGCCACTGCTAATGCAACAATATAAAGCAAAAAATCGAAATATGCACGTAAAAATCCAGAAAAATCAGCTGAAATCCCTGGATTTTTACTGTTTTTTGACTATTTTTCAGTCGTATTCTCGAAATTTTACGTGCATTTCGAGAAAAAAGCGCTTATATTGTTGCATTAGATATAACTAACCGCATGACCAGGCTGCGACATGGCAGGGGATGCACGGTGACAGGCCGACAGCAGCCCGACAGCATGCGGCCAGAGCGAACAGAAGCATGCGGCAGGGCGGGCAGCGGGCCGACAGCGGGCAGACAGCGGCAGGCCGACAGCGGACAGAAGCAAACAGAAAGAGGCTGCCCCGAAGGACAGCCCCTTTTCATTATAGTTAAGCCAGATTGGTATATTCAGAAATTATACAATGCCCTGTGCCATCATAGCCTGTGCAACCTTTTCGAAACCAGCGATGTTTGCGCCAGCTACCAGGTTGTAGCCCAGACCGTACTTTTCGGAAGCAGCTGCAGCATTCTTGTGAATGTTCACCATGATGGTTTCCAGCTGTTCGTAAACCTGTGCAGGGGAGAATACAGTGTGACCTGCGTTCTGGCCCATTTCGATGCAGGAGCAAGCTACGCCGCCGGCGTTTGCAGCCTTGGAAGGACCTACAACTACGCCGTTCTTCTGCAGGTAAGCGATTGCATCGTTGGTGGTAGGCATATTGGAACCTTCGCAGAGGAACTTGCAGCCGTTTGCAACCATCTTTTCAGCATCTTCCATTCTGATTTCGTTCTGGGTAGCGCATGGGATGTACAGGTCAGCCTTAACGCCCCAAGGCTTTTCGCCTGGATAGAAGGTAGCGCCAGGGAACTTTTCTGCGTAAGGTGCGCAGATGTTCTTGCCGGAAGCTCTCAGCTCTAACAGGTAGTCTTCCTTTTCGCCCGGAGTTACGCCATCCGGATCGTAGATGTATCCATCCGGACCGGAGATGGTAACAACCTTTGCACCCAGTTCGTTCAGCTTCTGAACGGTACCCCAGGATACGTTACCGAAACCGGATACAACAACGGTCTTGCCCTTTAATTCTTCGCCGCAGTGTTTCAGCATTTCTCTTGCGAAGAATACGATACCGTAACCGGTAGCTTCGGTTCTGCCTGCCAGGCCGCCGTAAGCCAGACCCTTACCGGTCAGAACGCCTTCATATCTGTTGGTCAGTCTCTTGTACTGTCCGAATAAGTAACCGATTTCTCTTGCACCTACGCCCAGGTCACCTGCCGGAACGTCAGTGTGAGGACCGATATGTCTGTACAGTTCGGTCATGAAGGACTGACAGAATCTCATGATTTCGCCGTCGGACTTGCCGTTCGGATCAAAGTCAGCACCGCCCTTGCCGCCGCCGATAGGCAGTCCGGTCAGGGAGTTCTTGAAGATCTGTTCGAAACCTAAGAACTTAATGATGCCAGGGTATACATTCGGAGCGAAACGCAGGCCGCCCTTGTAAGGTCCGATTGCGCTGTTGAATTCGTATCTGTAACCTCTGTTTACCTGTACTTTGCCGTTGTCGTCAACCCAAGGAACTCTGAAGCTGATACCTCTTTCCGGTTCGATCAGTCTTTCTACCAGACCAGCTTCCACGTATTCCGGATGTGCTTCCAGAACAGGTTCGATGGAAGTTAATACTTCTTCTACGGTCTGTAAGAATTCCGGTTCGCCCGGGTTTCTCTTAGCTGCGATTTCAATGTACTTCTCAACTAATTTTGCCATTTCCCATTCTCCTTTTTTGTTTCACAGTTAATTTGCTTATGGCTAGTCATCTGGCTAGTTTTTCTATCATCAAGATAACACCTCTTCAGGCGGTTGTCAACACTGTGTATACAATATTCTTGTGTTTTTTTTAGAGTACATCTTTGATGAGGCAGCTATGGCAGATGTAAGTGTTTGCAACGGAAAACAGGCAGGGAGAGAATGGATTTTGCGCAGAAAAAAGCTTGCCAAAATGCGGGCTGCGGGGGTATAATAAAATGTAATGCACAGAATAAAACGAAAGGAGAAAACCATGGATAGTGTACCGGTCGATAAACGAAGCACAACCGACGACCACATACGAAACTGTAAACTGACAACTGAAGACTATCCTGTTTTCGCCCGGATGTAGTATCGGAGAACTCTCTGCCCTGCGGTCCGGCGGCGGAAGCAGGACCTGTGAAGGGAGGAGAATCCGATGAACAAGGATATTTTGCTGCGTCACGACGAAGCGTTTGAAGAATCTCTGGAAAAGATCTTCGAATGGTTCGACGAGAAGATGTATTTTAAGATTAAGGACGAGCTGCTGAAGTATAACGAAGCGGATATCGCTGAAATGTTTGAAGAATTTCTGGAGGATGAGGATCTGCGGAGCCGGACCGTGGTGGTGTACCGGCTGCTGCCGAAGGATGTTTCTGTTGATGTTTTTGCTTACCTGCCGTCTGACGACCAGCTGAAGATTGTGGAGGGCATCACCGATGCCGAGCTGACCTACATCATTCAGGAACTGGACTTCGACGATAAGATCGATATTCTGGAGGAACTGCCTGCCAACCTGGTGGACAAGATTCTGGAAGCGGCGCCGAAAGCGGAGCGGAA
>JAQXSU010000220.1 GCA_029219125.1 Bacillota bacterium | reverse complement strand
GGATAATCCGGCTCTTCCCTTTTCAGTTTGTCGAAATCCAGATCAAGCGGCACATGGGTATTAATCGTGGCAAGGCGCTTGCTCATGATGGCCTGCTGTGCGTTTTCTTCCACCTTGGCACGCAGCTTTACGTTGGCAATCTCTTCTGTATGTTCCAGCATATTTTCCACAGAGCCAAACTGCGTCAGAAGCTTGATGCCTGTTTTCTCTCCGACGCCGGGAATCCCCGGGATATTGTCAGACTTATCGCCCATGAGACCTTTCAGATCGACAAACTGTTCCGGAGTCAGCTGATAGGTCTCCAGCATTTTATCGTAATCAAAGAGGTCAAAATCGGTGATTCCCTTTTTCGTAATCAGGACTTTCGTTTTGTGACTGGCAAGTTGAAGCGCATCACGATCCCCTGTGATGATCAACGGCTCAATCTCCCGTTCCTCTGCCTCACGCGCAACAGTTCCTATAATGTCATCCGCTTCAAACCCTTCCATTTCCAGCGTTTCAATGTTCATGGCATGCAGTACATCCTTCATGATCGGCATCTGCATCACCAGCTCCGGCGGCATAGCTTTCCTTCCGGCCTTATATGCATCATATTCCAGGTGACGGAAGGTCGGTGCTTTCAGGTCAAAGGCCACCGTAAGATATTCCGGATCGTAATCCCCCTCCAGCTTCTGCAGCATGTTGATAAAACCGTAAACACCCTGGGTATAGATGCCCTCACTGGTGATCATCGGCCGCTGCATGGCGTAAAATGCCCGGTTGATCAGGCTGTTTCCATCAATAATGATAATCCTTTTCCCCATAATCTGACCTTTTCTTTCTTTTTCTATGTTATAAAATGATCTGCAATGCAGTAATGATCGCGATAATCACGCCCACGATGGATTCTCCGCCGAGAAGACCGGAAGCGATGATGGTTCCCTTGCTTTCCTGTTCAAATTTCGGTGCAACCCGATCCACGAGGAAGCGAACCACGCCGCCGATGAAAGCCGTTGCAGACAGGTAAAACGGCAGATAAACACCGAGCCCCAGCGTAATGACCGGGAAGTTGATGCAATATAGTATCACTGCTGCGACAATTCCGATCAGGAATGCCGGCATATGGGAAATTCCTCCTACCATGGCAGCAACTGCAGACGCCTGTGCTGCCGGGAACATTTCACCGCCAAATGCCTCTCCGCCATAAGCTTTCAGAATCACTGCAAGGATCAGCACAGAAACAACTCCGCCGATGATTGCACCGATTACTTCTGCAAACCACTGAGCTTTCGGATCACTCTTCAGCACATCGCCTGCCTTGAAATCGTTCATCACATCACCCACCAGACCACAGGCAACTGCAACGATGGCAGCTACATAAAATGCCTCTGTATCACCGATGGAAGATACCGCCTTCGCAGCAATCAGAACGATAATGCCGAAGATTTCCATCGGGTTAATGCCGGACTGTCCTACACACTGTGCAGACATGGAGGTGGCCAGCCAGGTCCCCAGGATCGTAATCACCGACGCAATGATTCCCATATCCGCCACGATGGTAAATACAAAAGCAAGAATCACCATGACCGCCGGTGCCCATCGCAGACTGATAAAGCAGTCGCCAAGCTGATCCCGGCTGAACATAGAACCGAAAACAGTCTTTGCTTTTGGTAAAATGCCTTTCACCAAGATACCGATACCGGTTCCCACCATGAGACCGATTCCGAGGGAGGATTTAATGGCAGCCGCAGTTGCTCCGTCCCATAAACCCAGTTCCACACCGCCCATGAGAATACCAAGATCTCCGATCAGGGCGCCCAGGAACCATACGCCGATTACCACCGGCCCGACGATATATCCGATGGATGCAAGCATCGGAGAAAGCCAGATTCCGAAATAGGAACCATATGTACTGATTGCGGATGTGCTCATGATCGTTGCAGGTATTTTCATAAACCAGTCACGAAGCACAGTGAATATCCCGGCTCCGCCCATGGATACGAACAGCAGACCTGCTTTTTTCTTATCAGAATCCCCTACCACCAGTGTGGCGGCTGCGGCCTGTCCCATAGCATACGGCAGCTGCTGTGTTTCAATGAAATATTTACGGAACAGCGCAGTGAAGATCAGGCCCAGAATCACACCGCCCAGCGTGACTGCCAGAAGTGCGCCGATATTGATTTCAGCATCCGGATGAAGCATCCAGATACCAGGTATGGTAAATGCAAGTCCTCCCGCAACCATTGCGCCGGCAGACATGGCAGTCTGCGTCACATTGATTTCCTGCAGGTTCGTATTCCCGCAGAGTTTGAGAGTAAACATGGAAATAAGCACTACAAACATGATTGGCCACGGCAGTGAACTGAGTTTCAGGGCGATAAACATGGAACTCATAGTAAGAATGATACTGCCGATGGCGCCGATTATCATTCCTCTGACGGTCAGTTGTCTTTCTGTCATTTTGATCTTGATCTCCTTTTGCAACTTCTGCAGCTATAAAAAAATCCCAAATTACCGTCAAGGCCATAATTGACGCCCTATCTACTGATAGGTGGGTACCCTGTTCCTGCTTCTGCCTTCCCCTGACATGGGGGCCTGACATAGGCCGGGAAACCCGGGTTCCCTTTGCGCAAGTGTAGGTTCAATTATAACTCCTCAACGAATAATCCAGGATAGTTTTATTATCTGTCTGCTTTCAGCATCTTATTCTTCAAACAGGTCGATGGCACAATTTGTATAAACCTTCTGTACGTCATCGTTGTCTTCCAGAATTTCGATCATCTTGGCAAGCATTTTAATATCGTGCGGGTCAGTCGGAGTTGCTTCCATGGACGGAACATATTCCACATCTGATTCCGCAATTTCATAACCAGCTTCTGCCAGTGCATGATGAACATCGGTATAAACAGCAGGATCCGTTACGATTTCAAAGCTGTCCTCGCCCGAAACCATATCATCTGCACCTGCTTCCAGTGCGGCTTCCAGCAGTGTATCTTCATCAATATCATCCGTCTTTTCGATGAGAATGATTCCCTTACGGGAGAACATATAAGATACACAGCCCGGTGCACCCAGGTTGCCGCCGTATTTATCAAAGGTGGAACGTACTGCGGATGTGGTTCTGTTCTTGTTGTCCGTCAGCGCTTCTACAATAACTGCAACACCTGCCAGACCATATCCTTCGAAGGATAATTCTTCATACGTTTCTCCGGCCAGCTCGCCGGTACCTTTTTTAATGGCTCTGTTGATATTATCGTTTGGCATGGAAATGCCCTTGGCTCTTTCAATCGCAAGTCTTAAACTTGCATTGTATTCAGGATCTCCGCCGTCTTTTGCTGCCACTGTGATGGCTCTGGCATACTTGGTAAATAATGCGGCTCTCTTGGAGTCCTGTGCTGCTTTTCTTCCTGCAATCGTACCGTGTCTTCCCATGGAGACACCTCCTAACTTTTTCTAAGATTTAATGTAATTTTGCCTTGCTTATTATACAATACTGCTATGAAAATTTCAACACGTCTTAGAAAAAAACTTATGTTTCATTTACTTGTTTTCAAGTATCGTTAAATTTCCGGACGTTGTGTCAATGCGGAAGGAATGTTTCCCGCTGCCGCAGATGAATTCATCACCGTCCTTTTTCAGACTTATGTCACTTTCAATTTCTCCGCTGACCGTATCATAATACATATTTCTAAGAAAATCGAGGCAGGAAGTATAGCAAAATGTGTCATTTTTCAAGAAAAAACATCCGAGTGAATGCCATTCGGATGCTTTAAAAAAATATATCATTTTTCTTCTGCCAGCTTCTTTGCCAGGTTCTTATGGGCCGTTGCCATCATCAGCTTGATCCGGTTCAGCTGGTTCACATCGCTGGCACCCGGGTCATAGTCAATGGCGACGATGTTGGCATACGGATACTGCTCACGCAGTGCCTTCATCATGCCCTTACCGGTCACATGGTTCGGCAGACAGGCAAATGGCTGCAGGCAGGCAATGTTTTCTGCGCCGCTCTTGATAAGTTCGATCATCTCCCCGGTCAGCAGCCAGCCCTCACCGCACTGGTTTCCGGTAGAGGCGATGGAAGATGCTTCATGGGCTGTATGGTCGATATAGGAAGGCTCCTCAAACCGCTTACTCTCCCGCAGTGCCTGACGAAGTGGCTTTCGGAACCACTCAATCAGCCCGATGGCCGCCTGATTCAGCTTGTACTGCTTGTAGCTGCCGGATAAATTCTCATAGTTGAACTTCTTGCTGTACATGCCGTAGAGGAAGAAGTCCACCAGATCCAGCACCACGGCTTCGCCGCCTTCCTTCTCGATAATGTCCACGATATTGTTGTTGGCATCCGGATGATATTTCACCAGGATTTCGCCAACCACACCGACTTTCGGCTTCTTTACGTCCAGCAGCGGCATGGTATCGTAATCGTGTACGATCTCTTTCACCAGTTTCTTATATGTGCTGATCTTTCCATCACGGCAGTTCTCAAAGATTCTCGCTTCATATTTTTTCATGATTCCTTCTGCCGCACCCGGCTCCGTTTCATACGGACGTGTCGCATACAGCACACGCTGGAACAGATCACCGTACAGGGCGGCAATGATCAGCTTCTTTCCCATCTCCGGCGTCAGCTTAAAACCAGGATTGGCTTCCAGACCCACCATATTGAAGGATACCACCGGAATCTGCTCCATGCCCAGATCCTTCAGAGCCTTCCGCAGCAGCGCAATATAATTGCTGGCACGGCATCCGCCTCCGGTCTGTGACATGACCAGTGCCGTACGGTTCAGGTCATAGTCTCCGGACTTCAGTGCGCTGATCATCTTACCCAGGGTCACCAGGGTCGGATAGCAGGCATCGTTGTTCACATATTTCAGACCTTCGTCGATGGCATGTTTGTCCACCGTAGGAATCACCACAGCGTTATAGCCACAGCTCTTGAAAGCCACTTCCAGATACTGAAAATGGATCGGCGACATCTGCGGAATCAGCAGCGTATAGTTTTCCTTCATTTCTTCCGTGAAGTAAACACGCTCATAAGGCTTCGTATCATGATGTGCTTTCACGCCGTGCTTTTCCCGTTCTTCCATGGCCGCCTTCAGCGACCGGATCCGAATGCGGATGGCACCCAGATTGGTACCTTCATCGATCTTCAGAACAGTGTATAATTTATTGGAATGTTCCAGGATTTCTTCCACTTCATCGGTGGTAACTGCATCCACACCGCAGCCGAAAGAATTCAGCTGTACCAGTTCCATGTCATCTCTGGTTCCCACGTAGTCTGCTGCTTTATACAGGCGGGAATGATAAGTCCACTGATCCAGTACGCGGATCGGACGCGGCAGATTGCCCAGCTTGCAGACGGAATCCTCCGAGAGTACAACCATATCGTATGAAGTGATCATGGTGTCAATCCCGTGGTTGATCTCTTTATCCAGGTGATACGGACGTCCGGAAAGTACGATGGCTTTCTTTCCGTGTTTCTCCGCAAAATCAATCGCTCTGAGTCCTTCCTGCTCCACGTCGGCCTTGAACTGCTCCTGCTCTTTTCTCGCCGCAGCCACGGCCTCCTCGATTTCCTTCGCGCCGATATTTCGGCCAGATAAAACCGAGACCATACGTTTTGCGAGGCGCTTATCATCGTCATAAGGCAGGAAGTCATGGGTAAAGGTCACGCCGGCTTCCTCAAAGATTTCATTCATGTTGTTGGCGATAACCTCCGGATAGGTAGCGACAATGGGACAGTTGTAATGATTCTGGGCAGAAGGATCCTCCGCCTGCTCATAATTGATGCACGGATAGAATATCCACTTTTCTCCCATATCCACCAGCGTCCGGATATGGCCGTGGACAAGCTTCGCCGGATAGCAGGCTGTATCGGAAGAAATCGTATCAATCCCCTTTTCATAAAGTTCCTTGGAGGATACCGGGGATAATATCACACGGAATCCCAGCTTCGTGAAGAAGGTGAACCAGAACGGATAGTTCTCATACATATTCAGTACACGCGGAATCGCTACATGACCGCGTTTGGCTTCTTTGTCTGTCAGCGGTTTATAGGAAAAGAGCCGCTTCGTCTTGTATGCGTACAGATTCGGCAGGGATTCTGCCTGCTCCGCTTTCGCATCCTTTCCGGCACCTTTTTCGCAGCGGTTTCCTGTCACATAACGCTTGCCATCTTCAAATTTGGTGATGGTAAGCATGCATTTATTTTCACACCGGCTGCACCGCGTGTTGACGGTTCCTGCCTGGAAAGTTTCCAGCTGCTCCGGCTGTGCGATGTTGGAATGGGTTCCCGGAATCCAGTGCTCCAGCGAATGGAGCGCACACCCGTAAGCACCCATGATGCCGGCGATGTCCGGACGAACCACTTCCCGTCCAAGCACCAGTTCGATACTGCGAAGTACCGACTCATTCAGGAAAGTACCTCCCTGGACCACGATCTTTTCCCCGGCCTCCTCCGGATTCCGAAGCTTGATCACTTTATATAAGGCATTCTTAATGACAGAATAGGATAATCCGGCGGCAATATCTCCGATGGTGGCACCCTCCTTCTGTGCCTGCTTCACCATGGAATTCATGAATACGGTACAGCGTGTACCCAGATCCACAGGGCTCTGAGAAAACAGCCCCACCGTGGCGAAATCCTCCACCTGCATATCGACAGACCGGGCATAGGTTTCGATGAAAGAACCGCAGCCGGAAGAACATGC
>JAQXSU010000219.1 GCA_029219125.1 Bacillota bacterium | reverse complement strand
TACTGCAGATGTCTCCATATAATAGGAAAACAATGCGGGAATCGGTCCGCAGGCAGGCCTCCAGCCCCGTTTCGTCCTTCACTGCGGTGATGATGGGATTTTCCTCTATGGCATTCAGTATTTCCTGTGGCTTCATAGCATATTCCTTTCTCCTTGCATGTCCGGTATCCAAAGATTCAATAAAAAAGAGCACAGCAAATATATAGCACTCTATATAATCACTCCGCTCTTTGGTCTCTCGGTAATTATGTGTAAAAAAAGTATAGCACAGCAGGGTGGAAAATGCAACTGAAGTATTATACCTCCACAGTTTTTCCCTTCTCCAGTTTCACCGGCTGCACCGCCGGATCTTCCCGCATGGCAGTATCGAAGGTTCCGCAGTCCTTCTCCTCCTGATCGTTCCAGAAGAGTTTCTCCGCACCCGACGGGGCAGAAAGCCACAAACTGTCCTTATCCACGAAAAGACAGACTTCTTCCTGGCTGGAATAACACTGTTGCAGCGGACGGTTAAAATCCTGCAGGTGCTCCAGATTCACGCCGCCGTCCGAGGTTGCTCTTGCCGCGATGGTTCCGACCAACCTGTCATCGGAGAAAAAAGGATAATATTTCAGATGTTCGCTGCGGCAGAGAGTATTGTCTTTCATGACATAATACAGAGGAATTTCTTCCCCTAAATCATATGATTTCGTCATGTTGGATGCCTGCAAGATATCTGCTCCCTCCTCCAGCACCAGCTCATACGTGATTTCTGTAAAGGCTTCTTCCGCTTCTTTTGCCGATTCCCAGGCGAACACGCCGATCAACAGTGCAAACGCCGCCAGCGCCACAACTCCATAAATTACTTTTTTCAAGTTCCTCTCACCTCCGCCGTATATCCCTGAATGCTCATTCCTTCACCGCCATGGTCAGGAAATGGGGACTCATGCCCATCAGTTCTCTGTCCTTCTCTGTCAGGTGCAGGATCTCCAGCAGCTTTTCCCGGATCTCCGGCCTCTCCCAGTTTTCGTTGAGATTGGGCGTAAACCAGATGCAGCCCTCCACCGCGTGGGTTGCCAGCACCCGAAAGCCTGCCTCCTCCAGTTCCTGCTCCATGCCTTCAGCCGTATGGAAATATGCCTGCGCCACCAGCCTGCAGTATTCCTCCGGCCGGTTGTGATTGCCGGTAGCAATCTCCTCCCGCAGCATATTAAAGTAGACATCATCCTCAAAAAAATCGTTTCCGTCGGAGTACGTGGAAAGCGCCCATGTGGCAGAGCTGTATTTGGAGATTCCTGCCGCAGCCAGCAGACCGCCTTTTTTCAGAACGCGGCGCGCCTCTGACAACGCCAGCATACGATCTTCCTTCTTCTGCAGATGATAGAGCGGTCCCATGAGCAGCACCACATCTGCACTCTCATCCGGACGCGGAAGCTTTCTGGCGTCTGCCTTCTCTGCGGTAAACTTCACACCGTCCGGGTTCTGCACCTCCGTACCGCCGACAGTTCCTGCCGCCATCATATGTTCCCGGGCATAGTCTACCTGCGCTCCGGCAAGTTCCAGCAAATGGACCTGGTGTCCCTGGGCAGCCAACCACCTGGCATACATTCCGATGCCGCCGCCAACGTCATAGATGACGCTGCCCTGCTGGAGATACTGGCCCAGAATTTCCTTTGTCCGGTAAAATTCAATAATGCCCAGCCGGCGTTCCAGACGTCCGGCTTCTGCACAGTTCTCATAAAAGTCTACAATCTGCGCATCCATTTTTTCGTATTCCATGATAGAACACCTTCCTCCTTTTTTGCATATTTTTTGGTATTCTACCATGTTTTTCTCTTTTGTCAATGTATTTTTTGTTTTTTCTTCACAAAATATATCTTCCCGAGCGTTTTTCGCTTCGGCTCTTCCCCCAGATCGCTCATGAAAATGTATTTTTCTTCAAAAAGTGGCTCATGAAAATGTAAGCTTTAGCATAAAAGTGGCTCATGAAAATGTTGAATATGCTTCATAACAGCAGCTTTGTCTTTCTGCGGAACAACTACATTGAAGCCTACGCCGCAATTGAAGGTTCGCAGCATTTCTTCATCGCTGACATTTCCACTATTTCGAATGTATTTAAAAATGTTCAGCACCTTCACCTTAGATAAGTCAATTCTGGCACTGAAACCATCCGGAATCACTCTGCACAGATTGCCCTCAATACCTCCGCCTGTAATGTGCGCCATTCCATGGATGATCCCGCTCCCAAACAAACCTTTGATTGATTTATAATATGGCGTATGCGGCTTCATGATCTGTTCTATAAATGTTAATCCATCGATTTTATCCAGCTTGATCTGAGGAAATTTCTCCATTAGCAACCGAACTAATGAATATCCATTCGTGTGTAAGCCGTTTGAGGCAATAGCCAGCACAGAATCTCCTTCTTCAATGGCAGAACCATCAATAATATTTGATTTTTCAACAATACCGGCAATACTTGACGTAAGAACATACACTCCCGCCTCAACCACCAATGGCTGGATAGAGGTTTCTCCCCCTACGAGGGCACATTCATTTTCCTTACAGGCCTCCGAAATACCCTTTACCAGTGTTTTTATCGTGTCTTTTTCTGCATTGCCGCATACAATCGTATCTAATACAGCCAGAGGTTTTGCGCCCATCACTGCAATGTCATTTACCAGATGGTGAATCATATCATGGCAGATTGATTCTGTATAACCATATTCCATCGCAAGCTTCTGTTTGGACCCTGGTTCTTCTGATTTTAATACCAGCACAGGATGTTTCATTTCCGGGAAGTGAATATCATATAAAGAAGCAAATGGCCCCAGTCCATTTAAAACACGTTTGTCATTCGTTTCTAAATACTTTGACATTTCCTTCTTCATCGAATCTGTATAGGTAATATCGATTCCTGCCTTGCTGTATGATAGTCCTTCTGCATCTCTCTCGCTGCCTGCCAGAATTTCGTCTGCCGATACTCCCAGTACAATTGCCAGATCTCGCAATATTTCAATATTGGGATATGTTATTCCGTTTTCCCATTTTGAGATTGCCTGAAAGGAAATATTTAATTGATCTGCAAGCTGTTGTTGTATGAGTCCGAGAGCTTTCCGTTTTTCCATTATAAAATTTCCAACTTTCATACTGTTCAGCATCCATGATACCTCCGTTTTTATTCTATAATAGCTTACGGTTCCGTCGTACAGCAATAACCAATGAAGCGAGTTTTTCAGTTCAGTTCAACCTGCAGTTGAATGCCTTCATCCCCATTCCCGCGCCCGGTACCACCTCGGCACAGGATCCGAAATCCTGCCATCCTTCCAGTCGTACCAGTCATAAATTGCTTCTGCCATACGCGCCATCTTTCCTGCCGTCCCATCTTCAAACTGGCATGCCCAGTTCGGACTGCTGATCTCGGTGGATACCAGGTAAAACGCCAACAGCTGCCAGAATTCCTGCGGCACGCAATTCTTCCCGCCGAAGTATCCGTCGATTCTGCCCGCGGCGAATTCTGCCGAAGCCTCCACATCGAATTTGATCCGCACGAACTCCTCCCACGGATCTCCGAATTCATACCGGTCGAAATCAATAACCTGAAGCCGGCCCTGCCGATCCACCATCAGATTTCCCACATGATAGTCCCCGTGCTGATAGGTTCGCTTCCTCCCCTTCAGCAGACTTCGGCTATTCTCCACATAGGCAATCATTTCTTCCTGCCCGCAGAACTTCACCGGGCATTCCAGCGCAGCCGAAATCCGCCGGTCAATCTTCCGATTGTAGTAATCTTCCCAGCTCTCCTCATTTTCTTCCGGCGGAACCGGCACCTCCTGTATTTTTCTCAAAATCCGTCCGCTCTCCACGCCGTACCCATATCGGGATTTGGCATCCATGGACTTCAGTGCCTCAGCCAGATCCATACCGTCGATCCAGGACTGCAGCGAATAGACCCCTTCCTCGCACATGCCGAATTCCACCGGACGGCTCATGGGAATTCCCAGAGCCGCAACGCTTTCCATCGTCTGAAACTCCAGACGTTTGTACGCCTCCTTCTCCGGTGACGAAATCCGGAGAAGATATTTTGTTCCGTCTGCATCCGTCACGCAGAACTTTCTGTCCGCCGACCAGCCTGCCGCAATGGGCACAGCCGAAACAAACCTTTCTATAAGCAT
>JAQXSU010000218.1 GCA_029219125.1 Bacillota bacterium | reverse complement strand
GGATGTGCTGCGGGAGTGCGTTTCCGGGGAAGGGATTGTCATGGACAGCAGCCAGCTGGCATTTCTGGTGAACCGATTCTGTACTAGGTTTCTGGTCTGCATTCCATGCCCTTCATGAGACGAAACAGAATGAACAGAATGAACAGAATGAAACAGAAAAGAGACTGCAGCACACAGTCTCTTTTTTAACTTTCCAATATTTATCCTTCAAAGAATTTTCTTGGATTTTCTTCTGTGATTTTCCACAGATAATCAAAGTCTACGCCTAATTCCACAAGTGCCGGGTATACACGTTTCTTGATATAACAGAATTTTTCAGGACATGTCTGATCCATGAAATCCTGGACTTCCTGCGGCATATTATTGAATGTAGTTGCTCCAATTGCAATGTCATGAGAGAAAAGCATCCTGTCTCCCATTCCCAGATCGAGCATTTTCTTAATTGTCTGAATTCTCTGATTCATGGAAGTTCCATAAACATCCGGGGTTCCTGTGAATGGAAGCCGACTCATTCCCATCCATACACCCTGATCATAAATCCACTGAATAAACTCCATATCTGTCGTTTCGAGAATATGTTCAACAACGACTTTATTCATGTCAGCGCCGGCTTCTTTCAAAAGCCTGATCTGATGTCTCGGCGTTTCTGTCGGGCAATAGGAGTGAACCATGATATTGGCTCCGGTTTCAGCTTGTGCCATTGCAATTGCATGGTGAACCTTTGTATGCCAGGCTGTGCATCCTTCTGTATCCATAGACGCCTTCAGCATAGACGCTTTAATCTCTGAATTATCACATCCCACCTGAATGTCATGGATAAATCCTGCTGCAAGTTTTTCTTCAGGGATCAGCCCCATGCCGAATGGTTCCTGGCGCCCCCACCAGCCGGAAACTGTCATGATATTCATACCTGTTTTTTCGCTCAGACGTTTTAGCCCTCTGACATCACGGCCCAGGCTGAAAGGTGCTGCATCGATTACAGTATCATATCCTTCCGCTTTTGCGTCAAGAAGTACCTTGATTGCTTTCTCCTCTAAACCATCTGCATAAAACTGTGGATAGCTTGCTCCAATTCCACATCCGGAGCTTAAAATGTGCTCATGCATAAGTACATGTCCCAACTGATCCGTCGAAACGGGACCTGTTACGGTATTTACTGTTTTCATACGCTTTTGCTACTCCCTTCGTTTTTCTTCCAAAGCTGTCTTTTGCAGCCTGTTTTTATACATTCATTATATAATAGTCTTGCGCAGAATCCCATACTTTGGGTTATTCCAAATATTTTATCTGGAGTATTCAAAATAATTATATATGTTCTGGGACGAAAAAAGAGGCTTCATACACACGGCATGAGAGCCTCTTACGATGCAATGAATGATTGAGATTGGCAGACTCACAAGCCGCTACAGGGTATCTGCCTTTTTTTCACTGCCTGACTTCAGTTTGCGGCTGAAGGCAATATCTGCGATCAGGTCGAAGACGCCGCTGACAACCAGACCGACGCCCAGCATAACCAGAAGGATCTTCATCGTGGAGAATGGGTTGACCATGACGATGATGCCGAAGATGGTGATTACGAGAGAGACAATCATGACGCCTTTCTGGTAGCCGAAACCGAACTTCTTCAGATTCAGCACGTTCTGGATGCCCTCAATCCCCTTGAAGGTGATCATGAATCCCAGGACGAACGGAACCAGCAGAACGAACATAGTACTTTTCATCAGCACGAAAAGTCCAAGAAGGATCAGACTGATGCCGACGGCAAAACCGTTGGTATCCTCCGCAATACGGGTTTCCACCCGGGTCACCAGATAGGAAATCAGCTTCACCACGCCGAACAGGATGGCGGAAGCCGCCAGGATATAGCAGAAGGCATCTTCCACCAGACCCGGCTTCAGAATCAGAGCCAGTCCCATGATAATGTAAATCAGGGACGAAATGAATTTCGAAATATTTTTATTTTTCATATTTTGCGCCTCTTTTCATACAGTTGCGGTCAGTTGCGAGATCTCAGCTGAAATAGCGGAACACGCCCTTCACCTTGCCGAGGATCTTCACATCCTTCACCAGAATCGGACTCATGGTATGATTTTCCGGCTGGAGGCGGATGTGATCGCCTTCATTATAGAAGGTCTTGACGGTAGCTTCACTTTCGAATCCGTCGATCATGGCCACGACGATTTCCCCGTTCTGCGCATTTTCCTGCTGCTGCACCAGAATCAGATCGCCATCCATGATACCGGCTTCAATCATACTTTCACCGCGGACTTTCAGCATATAGCTGGTTCCGCCGGCAGCATATCTGGCCGGAATCGGGAAGGTATCCTCAATGTTTTCTTCTGCAAGGATTGGTGTACCGGCTGCGACACGGCCCACCACAGGAATCTCCACCACATCAGTCCGATCCAGTGAAGAAACATCACCGGCCGGTACAGCAGCCTTCTTCCGGTCTGCATGAGGATCCACCACCATCAGGGCACGAGGCTTGGACGGGTCCTTGACCAGATAACCCTGACGTACCAGACTCTCAATATCTTTATGAGCGGTGGAGGTGGACTTGATTCCGACCGCAGCACAGATTTCCCGCACTGTCGGCGGATATCCCTTCGTCCGGATTTCCTCTTTCATATAGTTCAGAATTTTACGTTCTCTTTCTTTCAGTTTGTCCATCTGACACACTCCGTTTCATTCACACGATAAGATAATAAGATGAATATGATTGAAAAGGCTGCGCTCACAGGAAGCGCAGCCTCTGTAAACTTATATTCAGTTTATCATAAGACGAACAAAAAGTAAACACCTGTTCCGAATTTTATTTCTGTTCGCCGCCGGATTCCAGGATCGCCATAAACTCGTCCCCGGTGATGGTCTCTTTTTCATAGAGGTAGGATGCCAGCTGATCCAGCTTTTCCCGGTTTTCCCGCAGGATGGTCATGGCCTTATCGTACTGCCGGCTGACCAGATCCACCACCATGCGGTCGATGTCCGCCTGGGTCTGCGGAGAGCAGGAAAGGGATGCATCGCCGCCGAGATACTGGTTGTTTACCGTTTCCATGGCCACCATGCCGAATTCATCGCTCATGCCGTAGCGGGTGATCATGGCCCGGGCAATTTTCGTCGCCTGTTCGATATCGTTGGATGCACCGGTGGTGATGGAATCAAAGACCAGGGCTTCTGCCGCACGGCCGCCGGTAAAGGTGGCAATCTTGTTTTCCAGTTCCGTTCTGGACATGAGATAATGGTTGCCTTCTTCTACCTGCATGGTGTAACCCAGCGCGCCGGAGGTGCGGGGAACGATGGTGATCTTCTGCACCGGAGCGGAATGGGACTGACAGGCAGCCACCAGTGCGTGACCGATCTCATGGTAAGCAACGATTCGCTTTTCTTCCAGGGTCAGGATGGCGTTCTTCTTTTCGTAGCCTGCGATGACCACTTCGATGCTTTCCTCCAGATCAGACTGGGTGACTTCCTTTCGTCCGTCGCGAACGGCCCGGAGCGCTGCTTCATTGACGATATTAGCCAGCTCTGCACCGGATGCTCCGGAAGCCATACGGGCGATGGCATTGTAATTCACGCCGTCAGCAACTTTGACTTTCTTTGCATGGACCTTCAGAATATCTTCCCGGCCCTTCAGATCCGGAAGTTCTACCGGAACACGGCGGTCAAACCGTCCCGGACGCAGCAGTGCCGGATCCAGCGATTCCGGACGGTTGGTGGCGGCCAGAATGATGACGCCGTTGTTTCCTTCAAATCCGTCCATTTCCGTCAGCAGCTGGTTCAGAGTCTGTTCCCGCTCATCGTTTCCACCCAGCTGGCCGTCACGTTTCTTGCCGATGGCATCGATCTCATCGATGAAGACGATGCACGGCGCCTTTTCCTTGGCCTGCTTGAACAGATCCCGGACCTTGGAAGCACCCATGCCTACGAACATTTCCACGAATTCCGAACCGGAGATGGAAAAGAACGGCACACTGGCTTCGCCTGCAACCGCTTTTGCCAGCATGGTCTTGCCGGTGCCCGGAGGGCCGACCAGCAAAATCCCCTTCGGCATGGAAGCACCGATTTCTGTATATTTTGTCGGATCGTGAAGATATTCGACGATTTCCGACAGGTTTTCCTTGGCTTCGTCTTCACCGGCCACATCGTCGAAGCTGATGCCCTCGGTGGAATGGACGTAGATTTTCGCATTGCTCTTGCCCATGCCGAACATCATGGC
>JAQXSU010000217.1 GCA_029219125.1 Bacillota bacterium | reverse complement strand
AGATTGTGGAGCAGACTGCCATTCCCATCATCTGCGGCGGCCTGATTTCCGATAAGGAGGATGTGATCGGCGCCCTTTCGGCTGGGGCGGCAGCTATTTCGTCCACCAACCAGAAAGTATGGAAACTGTAGGCACAGGAGGACACTTTATGAACGGCGAAAATCGTATAAAAAGAAATAACCAAAAAGATGTCATCATCATCGGCGCCGGCGTGACGGGCTGCGCCATCGCGCGGGAACTCTCCAGATATGAGCTGGACATCTGTGTAATAGAGAAAGAAAGCGATATCTGTGAAGGTACCAGCAAGGCCAACAGCGGGATCGTTCACGGCGGCTTCGATGCGAAGCCGGGGACCCTGAATGCCAGGCTCAATGTGCAGGGAAATGCCATGATGGAAGAACTGTCGAAAAAACTGGACTTTCCTTTCAAGCGAAACGGCTCCATGGTGGTCTGCCAGAGTGCAGAAGAAGTGCCGGTACTGGAGGAACTTCTGCAGAGGGGACTGACCAACGGTGTGAAAGATATGCGGATTCTCAGCCGCACAGAAGCGCTGGAGCTGGAGCCGAATCTGGCAGACAGTGTCTATGCCGCACTGCTGGTACCGTCGGGCGGCATCGTCTGTCCTTTCAGTCTGAATATCGCGCTGGCTGAAAATGCGGCAGCCAACGGGGTGGAGTTCCGTCTGGAAACGGAGGTGCTTTCCATCGAGAAGCTGCCGGAGACGGATACCACAGCAGGCGGTCCGTGCAGTGGCTATCTGGTCCGCACCGACAAAGGCGACCTGCAGACCCGGTTCCTGATCAATGCCGCCGGCGTCTACGCAGATAAATTTCACAACATGGTCAGCGAGAAAAAGATCCATATCACGCCGCGGCGGGGCGACTACCTGCTGCTGGACAGAACTGCAGGAGGGCATGTGCACCATACCATTTTCCAACTGCCGTCGGAATACGGCAAAGGCGTGCTGGTGACACCGACGGTCCACGGCAACCTGATGGTGGGACCGACTGCCATCGATATCGAAAACAAGGAAGCCACGGCTACCACAGCAGAAGGGCTTGCCCAGGTCATGGAAAAGTGCGGAAGATCCGTGAAAGATGTGCCGCTGAAGCAGGTGATTACATCCTTTGCGGGGCTTCGGGCCCATGAGGACGGCGGTGAGTTCATCATCGGCGAGGCGGAAGATGCCAAGGGTTTCATCGACGCGGCAGGCATCGAATCGCCGGGACTTTCCAGCGCACCCGCCATCGGGCAGTATGTGCGGGAGCTTCTGGCAGGCCTGACAGAGCTGAAAGAAAAGAGCAGATTCATTGAAACGCGAAAAGGCATCGTCCGGTTCGCGGAATGCAGCAGAGAAATGCAGCAGGAACTGATCCGCCAGAATCCGGCATATGGACAGATTATCTGCCGCTGCGAGACCATCACGGAAGGAGAAATCCTGGACGCGATCCACCGGCCGCTGGGTGCGACGACCCTGGACGGCATCAAACGGCGGACCAGGGCCGGCATGGGACGGTGTCAGGCAGGCTTCTGCACGCCGAAAGTGATGGATATCCTGGCCCGGGAGCTGGGGCTGGAGCTGAAGGATATACGAAAAAACGGAAGGAGGGAGTACTGATGCAGGCGACAAAATCCATGGATCTTCTCATCGTGGGCGGCGGTCCCGCAGGGCTGGCGGCTGCTATCGCGGCAAAGAAGCAGGGCATTGACGAGCTGCTGATCATCGAGCGGGACGGCAGGCTGGGCGGCATTCTGAACCAGTGCATTCACAATGGCTTCGGCCTGCACACCTTCCAGGAGGAACTGACGGGACCGGAGTATGCTCACCGGTTCATCCGGCAGGCAGAAGCGCTGGGGATTCCCGTGCTGACCGACACCATGGTGCTGGACATCACGCCGGAGAAAAAAGCGACGGTCATCAGCCGGGCAGATGGTCTGCAGGAATTCTGCGCAAAATCCATCATCCTGGCCATGGGCTGCCGGGAACGGCCTCGTGGCAGTCTGAACATCCCGGGATATCGTCCCATGGGAATCTATTCAGCGGGAACAGCCCAGCGTCTGGTCAATGTGGAAGGCTTCCTTCCGGGAAAGGAAGTGGTCATCCTGGGTTCCGGAGACATCGGTCTGATCATGGCCCGGCGCATGACCCTGGAAGGGGCCAAGGTGAAGATAGTAGCAGAACTGATGCCGTATTCCGGCGGCCTGAAGCGAAACATCGTCCAGTGCCTGGATGATTTCGGCATTCCGCTGAAGCTGCGCCATACGGTCATCGATATCAAGGGAAAACACCACCTGGAAGGTGTGACCCTGGCGGAAGTAGATGAAAAGGGCAAGCCGGTTCCGGGTACGGAAGAATATTATGCCTGCGACACTCTGCTGCTGTCCTGCGGTCTGATCCCGGAGAATGAGCTTTCCCGGGAAATGGGGGTGACCATGAGTTCGGTCACCGGCGGTCCGGTGGTGGATGACAGTCTGGAAACCAGTATTCCAGGGGTCTTTGCCTGCGGCAATGTACTTCATGTCCATGATCTGGTGGACTTCGTTTCGGAGGAAGCAGCGCTGGCAGGGGTGCAGGCCGCAGCGTATATTCGCGATGGACGGAAGGAAGAGGAACACGGTGGGCTTACCCTGCTCCGTATCGGGGAAGGAGTTCGCTATACGGTGCCGGCCATGATCGATTCGGATCGGATGCGGGAAAAAGTGAAAGTCCGTTTCCGCGTTTCCAGCGTGTACCGTGACTGTGCCATCAGCGTGTATGCGGGGAGCGAGCGGATTTTGCGAAGAAAGAAACAGATCGTGACACCGGGAGAGATGGAAGAAGTGATCCTGGAAAGAAAGACACTGGAAGAACTGGGCTGGCCGGAGGAAGTGCGGATTACCGTTGAACCGGCCGAAGCAGTGGGGAGGTGAGAGCCATGAAAAAACGAAAACTGACCTGCATCGGCTGTCCCATGGGCTGCCAGCTGGAAGTGGAACTGGAAGGCAGTGAGA
>JAQXSU010000216.1 GCA_029219125.1 Bacillota bacterium | reverse complement strand
TCCATCGAAGCAGATGGCATTCAGCAGATGGATCACCTCATCCTCCGGCAGTTCCCGGATCATGTTCTCCACCATGCAGTCCGTCTTCTCGCTGCACCACCGGTTCATGTCCGCCACCGTTCCCCGGTCAAAAGCCGCCCGGTACACCTCTGCATCGAAATACGCCCTGGCGTCCACCAGAAACTGCTTCTCCACGGTCAGCCGCTCGGCGTCATCCCGGATCCAAACCGAATTGGCCGAAGTCAGCTTCGCCTTCTCCGTCTGTGGCAGGCCGCCGATATAATCCTGCAGATACGCCGTCAGGAAGTCCATATCCCGGCCCATCCCCTGCTCCATCTGGGTCAGCGTTTCCCCTTTGGCACCCCGGCCCAGCATGGTCAGATCCGTCACCAGAGAAAGGGGAGAAACCAGTGCGTTTTCCTTACCGCTGCAGATCCGCTGAAACAGATCCACCGAAAGATCCGTCAGACAATCCTCCTCCCCTGCGAAACAATAGAGCTGTGAACTGTCCTCCAGGCCCGGCACCCCTTCCGCGGCAGCAGTCAGTTCCACCGAATTCCCGGTTTCTCCGGCAGGCGCCCCGCTTTCCCCGGCACCGCACCCGGCCATCCCCAGAATCAGGCATCCCAGCAGACACACAGCCACGGCTCCCGCCTCGATTTTTCTTCGCAAAATCTTTCCGCCCGGTTTTTTCTCTTCGTTATTCCTTTTCTCTTTGTTATTACTTTTCTCTCTCATCCCATTCCCCTCCTGCTTTCTTTTATTCCACGTTCATCACAATGCCCATGAAGATCGGCGTCATGCTGCCCTGATCCAGGATGGCATAGACGAACGGCCGATCCAGACGGACTTCGTAGATTTTTTCCGGCTCCATGGAGGTGGCCTTCATGACCAGTCCGGTCACTGCAGCCGCCCGGGTTCCTTCCCGGTTCAGCTCGATGAAGGTCTTATGGAGCACATCGCTGACATACAGGCTGTCTCCGCCTTCACTCTTGCCCATGGCCGACAGGTCACAGTCCCCTGCCGAAAAGAGGCTTTGGATTCCCATGTCCTGCAGGACGGCTTTCATGTTCTGTGCCGTGTATTCCGACTTGAACTCAGGGATTACTGTGCTCACAGGTGCATACTCCGATTCCTGCAGCATGCGGGTAAATTCATCCTCACCGGTTTCCTTCAGCCAGTCTTCCACCGACATTCCCTCTTCCGGCAAAAATGCCGCAAAGCTGTAGCCGTCCTGATACGGCTTCAGGAATCCTGTGGTATGCTCTCCCGAAAGGTACACATCTTCTCTGGAATACAGCATGACCGCTTCCTGTTCCGTCCCGTCTTCCGTCACGAAAGTCTCCCCTTCCGACACCAGATCATCTTCATAGGCTTTCTGCCATTTTCCTTCGAAGGCCACCGCATTGAGAAGCAGTGCCTGCTGGTCCGGATCCAGCTGGTTGATCAGACGCGGAATCATGCCATAGGTGTTTTCATCGCACCACCGGTTGATTTCGGAAACCGTCGAATCGTCAAAGGCAGCTTCACGGGCTGTTCCGTGAAATCTTTCTTCCAGCAGCTGCAGGTATGCCTCTTCCGGTTGAAATCCCTGGCGATACCAGAAGGAATTGGCCACATTCATCCTGGTCTCATCCTCCTCCGTCAGAGAGTCATACCAGCCATCCAACCAGGCGGCAAAGGACTCGGACGTGAAACCGAAGGTCTCCTCCATCTCCGTCTTCGTATTTCCTTCTGCACCAGCCTGGGCCATAGACAGACAGGTCAGCAGCGACAGCGGCGAAACCATGGCGCTGGTTCCCTCTTCAGCCGGCTTGCCCATGGCCTGCTGAAACATCCGGTAGGAAACCCGGCCGATCTGGTCGTTCACATCCTCCAGCGCCTCCGGCACTTCCATTCCGACACGGGCATCCCGATCCGACCCGTCATTCTTCCCAAAGAATCCCATTCCTTCGTTACCTCCCTCTCCGTTTGAATCCTGCTGACCGCAGCCGGTCAGCGACATCATGCCGGCTGTCAGCACCAGCATCAGAATCAGCACGCCGGCCATCATTCTGCTCCGCTTCATGTTTTCGTTTCGCTCCATTTTTCTATTCCGTTTCATCCATGTCCCCCTCCTCATCGATATAGTAATAGGTGAACACCTGCGGCTCCTTCTCGATCTGAAGCTCATAGGCATATTCCTCCTGCCAGTCTTCCACCGGCTTATCCGAACGCACCGCATTTCCTGCCTCGGCCAGTGCCTCCGCCCGGCGTTCCAGCGCCTCTACTTCTTCTCCGCCGCTGCATCGATCACTGTTTCCAGCAGCATCCGTCAGGCTGGCAGCAGGCAGCATCCAGTAACTGTCCACCTGTCCGGCCAGCTTGCTGCTTTCATCGTTTTCCGCCGCCGCCGAGGTCCCCGGCTTCACACGATCCGTTTCATGTGACGCCTGATCTGATCCCAGTGATGCCTGATCCGATTCCGGTGCCATCTCCGTCACTGTATTCAGGTCCTCCGGAGATGCCATCTCCATGGTCGCGCTGTCATAGGATACTCCGAAGAGATCCATCTGCCATCCCCCCACCATCAGCACCATGCAGGCCGCAAACGCCGTGCCCCCCGAAAGAAGCCGCTTTCTGCAGATTTTGCGCCGTGAAAGGGCCGCATCCCGCTTTTCATAGATGCGGTCCAGAAATTCCTTATCGTTTTTCAAAATCGAACCCCTCCTTCGAAAGGATTTTGCGGAGAGACAGTTTTCCCCGGTAGAGGAGATTTTCGGTCTGCTTACGGGTTTTGCCCAGGACCCGGGCCGCCTCTTCGCAGGATAACCCCTCAAAATACACCAGGTGGATGGCTTTCCGGTAGTCCGGGCTGATCTCGCCCAGCGCGCGGTTCAGCGTCTTGTTTTCTTCGCTGCGAAGCACGTCCTCTTCCAGCGTTCGCAGGTCCGCCAGCTCCGCTGACGCCTCCATATCGCACAGCTGCAGCCGGCTGTGTCTGCGCAGAAAGTCCACCGCCTTGTGGCGCCCGATGGCGAAAAGCCAGGTTTTCAGGGCGCACTGAAACCGGTACCGCTTCGGGTGAAGCAGCACTTCCACAAACACGTCCTCTGCCAGATCTTCCGCCGTTTCCACGGAGTTCACGTACCGGCAGAGGAAGAATATGAGGCCTTCCCGATAGGTTTCCACCATCTCGGCGAAGGCGTTTTCATCACCGCTGAGAAAGCGGCGGTAGCAGTCGGCGCCTTGCTCCATCTCTCTCTCCTTTCCCTTTCACTTCTTCGTCGCAGGAAATGCGAAAAACACTCACCCTGATTTTACTATATTTCAGAGATTTTTTCCATGCCGGATTGCAGAGTGCTGCCCACTTCGGGTATAATACAAATAGTTGCATAGAAAAAGGAGCAGTAAACCATGGCTGATAAAAAGAAAAATACAAAAACCAAAAATACACAAAAGAAAATCAGAAAACCCAATCCCATTCTGTTTTACCCGCTTTGCCTGCTGGTGGGCCTGTTTCTGAAGCTGCGGCTTCATGTCCATTATGACAGAAGTGCCATCAAAGATGTCCAGGGCCCGGCGCTGTTCCTGTGCCCGCACATTTCCAACATGGACTTCCTCCTGGTGGTGCTTGCCCTGTTTCCGCACCGGCCGACCTTCGTGGGCAGCGAGCATTTCATGTCACGACCGCTGATCCGCTGGTTTCTGAACCAGATGGCCGTGATTCCGAAAAAGATGTACTGTGCCGATATCCGGACCATCCTGACCATCATGCGGGCCAAAGAGCAGGGACATCTGATCGTCCTGTTCCCGGAGGGCCGGCTCACCTGCTTCGGCCATTCGCTGAACCTGACGGAGGGCACTGCGGAGCTGGTAAAGAAGCTGGGTGTGGATGTGTACACCATCACCGGAAACGGTGCATATCTGACTCTGCCGAAATGGGGTAAATCCGGCTTCCGACCGGGACGAATTCAAGTTGACTCTGCACAGCTTCTGAAGGGTGAGGACATCCCATCCATGAGTCTTGCAGAAATTCAGGAAGCCCTGGAGGCCGCCATTTATCACGACGAGGACCAGGTGGCCAGAACACAGATGGCAGGTGTAAATTACCGCTGCAAGGAGCCGGCACTGGGCCTTGACCGTATCCTGTATAAGTGCCCGGTCTGCGGTGCAGAATTACAGACGGAATCCGCCGGTGATACCATCCGCTGCAGGGCCTGCGGCATGGAAGCTCGCCTGGATCCGCAGTATGTACTCCACGGCGGACCTTTTGACTCCATCAATGCGTGGTACCTGTGGCAGCAGGAGCAGATCGATCTGGACGAGGCACTGGAAAGCGACGTGACCGTATCTGCTGT
>JAQXSU010000215.1 GCA_029219125.1 Bacillota bacterium | reverse complement strand
CTCAGAGCGGGAATTTCAAGAGAAGGGGCAATGCGGATTTTGGAAACACCAACCACCGATGCGGCACTGGACATTCTGGCGGAAGAAAACATTATGAAACAAACCATGGACGTACTCATGGAGAAGATAGCATTCTATCTGAACCACAGATGCTATGGCGCCATTGAAACGGAAGCGCTGGTCTTCTCCAATGACAGGGGTTATCTGGGCGAGACAGCCGGATTCCGGGAAATGGTGGAAAAGATAAAAGGAGAAATCGATGAAGGGTAGACTTTACGGAATCGGCGTAGGTCCCGGAGATCCGGAACTGATGACCATAAAAGCAAAGAAGACCATAGAAGCCAGTGATATTGTCGTTGTGCCGGGTGAGAATGTGGAAGATTCCATTGCATACAGAATTGCAAAGGGTGCATGTGAGAACCTGGATGCATTAAACCTGGTCGCACTGGAAATGCCCATGATCAAGGAGAAAAAGAAACTGGGTGAAATGCACGATAAGGCAGCGCAGAAGATTGAGACCTGGCTGGATGAGGGCAAGATCGTCAGCTTTCTCACGTTGGGAGATGTGACCGTCTATTCCACATACATGTATGTCCATCAGAGAGTGGTAAGAGACGGTTATGATGCGGCCATCGTCAACGGCATCACCTCCTTCACGGCAGCCGCAGCGCGGCTGAACACGGATCTGGTGGAACGAGCCGAGCCGCTCCATGTCATTCCGGCCACCTTCAAAGTGGATGGCATGGCAGAACTTCTTTCTCTTCCAGGTACCAAGGTGCTCATGAAGTCCGGAAAGGAAATCGGAAAGGTACGAGAAGCGATCCTTGCCAGCGGGCAGAAGGCCATGATGGTGGAAAACTGCGGCATGGACAATGAAAAAATCTATCTTGCTGCAGAGGATATTCCG
This sequence comes from Bacillota bacterium, assembly GCA_029219125.1. GTDB lineage: Bacteria > Bacillota > Clostridia > Peptostreptococcales > Anaerovoracaceae > RGIG7179. Next base: position 7,578 of record JAQXSU010000215.1, on the reverse strand, counting down.
GATACTGCATCCTATTATTCACTGATTATAGTAAAAGAACCTCAGGAGGAAGCTGAATGAAAACAATACATTTTGTCGGTGCCGGAAGCGGTGCCGCAGATCTAATCACTTTAAGAGGAAAACAGCAGTTGGAAGAAGCGGATATCATCATCTATGCCGGTTCCCTTGTGAATCCGGAGCTGCTGAACTATGCGAAAGAAAGCTGTGAAATCTTCAATTCCGCGAAAATGACGCTGGAAGAAGTGCTGGATGTGATGCTGCGGGGAACGAAGGAAGACAAGCAGATTGTAAGACTTCACACCGGTGACCCGTGCCTCTATGGTGCAATCCGTGAACAGATGGATGTTCTGGACCGCGAAGGAATCCCTTACGACTATACGCCGGGTGTCAGCTCCTTCTGCGGTGCGGCATCCGCACTGAACCTTGAATATACCCTTCCTGACATTTCGCAGAGCGTCATCATTACCAGAATGGCGGGCAGAACGCCGGTGCCGGAAAAGGAAAGCATCGAATCCTTTGCGGCCCATAACGCCACCATGGTAGTCTTCCTTTCCACCGGCCTTCTGGAGGAACTGAGCGAGCGACTCATTGCCGGCGGATATACAGCAGATACGCCGGCTGCCATCGTGTATAAGGCAACCTGGGATGACGAAAAATCCTTCATCTGTACGGTAGGCACCCTGGCGGAAACCGCCAGAAAAAACAACATTACCAAGACGGCACTGATGATCATCGGAAACGTGGTCGGATGTACAAACTATGACAGATCGAAGCTTTACGATCCGGGATTTACAACAGAATTCCGGGAAGCAACCAGGTAAGGAAACAGAAATAAGGAAAGAAAATGAAAATTTCGATTCTCTGTCTGAGCCTCCCAGGCTATGAAACAGCCCTTGCGCTCAGAGATATTCTGAAAACAGAACATGAAACAGAAATCTTCCGAAAGGGAAAATCCTTTGCGGACTCCATTCCGGATTCTCTGCATGAATGGACAGAAAAGCATTTTGAAGAGGATGCCATCATTTTTGTCAGTTCTGCAGGAATTGCAGTACGCGCCATCGCCCCCTTCGTCCAGAGCAAAAAGACGGACCCTGCGGTGTTGGTCGTGGACGATATGTTCCATTTCGTGATTCCGATTCTTTCCGGACACCTTGGCGGCGCCAATGGGCTGGCATCGCAGATTGCCGATGCGAAGGACGCCACAGCAGTAATCACCACGTCGACGGATATTCATGGGAAGTTTGCACCGGATGTCTTTGCGAAAAAGAATGGGCTGGTGATTACCGACTTTACCAGAGCCAAAGAAGCGGCAGCCGCACTGGTCCGAGGGGAAAGGGTGACCGTGTACTGCGACAGTGTGGTGGTGGGACCCATCCCGGAGGAAGCCCAGGTAAAGCCTCTGAACCAGCTCAGACAGCTCGGAACGCTCAGATCGCCAAAAGACGATTCGAACAGCTTCGCCATCGTAATATCCCCCTATGAAAAGGACGGCACTGCATTGGAAAACGCACTGTGGCTGATCCCGAAAACCGTGTATCTGGGCATCGGTCTCCGGGAGGGAAAAAACAGAGAAGACGTTGAAAGGACCGCGAGCGCCTGCATGGAACAGGCAGGAATCACGGCACTTGCCGTAAAGAAAATCAGCTCAGTGGACCTGAAGAAAAAGGAGGCAGGTCTTCTGGCCTATGCCGAAAGTCTGCACTGCGATACGGAATTTTTTACAAGTGAAGCGCTGCGCAGTGTACCAGGAGAATTCACGGAATCTGAATTCGTAAGGAGCATTACAGGGGTTGGAAATGTATGTGAGAGAAGTGCACTTCTTTCCGCAATGGGGGATGGAGACGAAACCGATGCGGTACTGATGGAAAGGAAGCTGCCGCTCGGGGGTGTAACAGCAGCGATTGCAATAAAGAAAGGAACGATTCGTTTTGAATAAGATTTATGTAGTTGGAATAGGCCCGGGTGCTTATGAAAAAATGACCATCGAAGCAGCAGAAGTACTGAAGAAATGCGATGTGATCATCGGATATACGGTGTACATTGACCTAGTAAAGGACCATTTCCCGGAGAAGGAATTCCTGAGCACACCGATGCGAAAGGAAGTAGCGCGGTGCGTCATGGCATTTGAGGAAGCCAATAAGGGAAAGACGGTTGCCATGATCTGCTCCGGAGATGCCGGCGTATACGGTATGGCAGGACTGATCCATGAAGTGGGAAAAGATTATCCGGAGACTGCCGTCCAGGTGATCCCCGGCGTCACTGCCGCCGTGAGCGGCGCAGCAGTGCTGGGCGCACCGCTGATTCACGACTTCTGTCTCATCAGTCTGAGCGATCTTCTCACGCCGTGGGAAACCATCGAAAACAGACTGCACGCTGCAGGAAAGGGTGACTTCGTATGCTGCATTTATAATCCGTCCAGTGTCAAGAGACATGATTACCTGAGGAAGGCATGTGACATTCTGCTGCAGCATAAGTCAGCGGATACGGTATGCGGCATTGTAAATAATATCGGAAGAGATGGCGAGACGGTAAAGGTACTGCCGCTGCGGGAATTAAGAGAAACGGAAGTTGATATGTTCACTACCGTTTTCATCGGCAATTCCCAGACGAAAGTGATTGACGGGAAAATGGTAACACCGAGAGGGTACAGAAATGTGTAAAGTGATCCTGTTTGGAGGAACGACCGAAGGCAGACTGCTGACTCGGTTTCTCAATGAAAACCAGATCGACACCGTTGTTTGCGTTGCAACAGAGTACGGCGGAAGCCTGCTGGATGGGGGCCGCTATATCAACGTACTTGAGAAGCGGCTGGATGAGGCGGAAATGGAGGAGCTGATCCGCAGTGAAAACCCCCGGCTGGTGGTGGATGCAACCCATCCTTACGCGAAGGCAGTGACGGAAAACATTGTCCATGCCGCAGAGAGGACCGGCGTGGAATACATGCGGGTGATAAGAGATTCCGATGGCAGTGCAGGCGGAGATGCAGTGTATGTAGAGACCCTGGAGGATGCCATTGCATGGCTCAGGGAGCATCCGGAAGGAAAGATCCTAGCAGCAACTGGGAGCAAAGAACTGGATAAGTATGTTGAAATTCCCGACTACCACAGCAGAGTGTATGCCAGAGTGCTTTCCACTGCGGAATCGGTGATGAAAGCAGCAGAGCTTGGATTCGAAGGAAAAAACCTGATCGCAATGCAGGGGCCTTTTTCCAGAGAAATGAACATAGCGCTGATCCGGCAGTATGATATCCGTTACATGGTGACCAAGGAATCCGGAAGCACCGGTGGATATGCCGATAAAATCGAAGCCTGCAGAGAATGCGGCATTACGCCTGTTATCATCGGCCGGCCGGATGTGGAATGGGGAGAAACTCTGGTCACGGCGAAGCATGCCATTGCAGAGAAACTGGGTTTTGACCCGGAAAGGAAGATTGCACTGATCGGAATCGGCATGGGAAGTCCGGACGGGATGACGAAAGAAGGGCTGGATGCGCTGGATCAGGCGGAGCTGGTCATCGGTTCCGGCAGAATGCTGCAGACGGCCGCAGGATATGGAAACAAAAAAATACTGGATGAATACCGCAGTGAGAAAATCGCTGCATTCATTGATGAAAACAAGGGATACACGAAAATTTCCGTGCTTCTTTCCGGAGACACCGGGTTTTATTCCGGTGCGAAAAAGTTGGTGGAAGCCCTCCGCGGCGAGAACCGGAAGCTGGAACTCTTCCCGGGAATCTCTTCTCTCTCATATTTTGCTGCGAAAATGCAGAAGTCGTGGGATGACTGTGTCATCGTTTCCAACCATGGAAGAAGGAATGCGCTGATTCCTCTGATCCGGGACAACCGTAAAGTCTTTTCCATTCTGGGAAAAAAGGATGACATCCGGAATCTGGCGGAAAAGCTGGTGGAATACCAGCTGGACGATGTGACGATGTACATGGGAGAGAACCTTTCCTATGACGACGAGAGAATCCTGGAGGGCAGTCCGACCCAATTCCTGGAGATGGAGAATTCACCCCTTGCGGTGGTCATGGTGGAAAACCATGAGGTGGAGAAAACCAGGGTAAATCCGCTGACAAACCGGAGCGACGGAGAATTTCTACGGGGACAGGTTCCCATGACAAAGGAGGAGATCCGGATTCTTTCCGTTTCAAAGCTGCACTTAAAGGAAGATTCCATCTGCTATGATGTGGGTGCCGGAACCGGTTCTGTATCGGTGGAGATGGCAGTCAGGACGCCTCGGGGACAGGTGTATGCGGTGGAAAAGAAGGCGGAAGCGGTGGAACTCCTGCAGGAAAATAAAAAGAAGTTCCGGGCAGATAACCTGGAAATTGTAGAAGGTCTCGCACCGGAAGCCCTTCAGGAACTACCAGCGCCGACCCATGTGTTCATTGGCGGCTCCTCCGGAAATATGGACGAGATCATTACGGATATCCTCCGAAAATCGGAAGGAACGGTCCGGTTTGTGATAAACTGCATTGCGTTGGAATCGACAGCCCAGGCTCTTGCCTGTGCGAAGAAGCATGGAATCGCAGAGCCTGACGTATCGCAGATTGCTGTTTCAAGAGGCTACGCAGTGGGAAGATATACCATGATGAAGAGTGAAAATCCAATCACAATCATTTGCTTTGATGGAGAGGGGAAGAAATGCGGATTCCCAGAATACTAATTTGTGCCGGTTCCAGCGGAAGCGGCAAAACCCTGATCACATGCGGAATACTCCAGGCCCTGATCAACCGGGGCATGAAGCCGACATCCTTTAAATGCGGGCCGGATTATATCGATCCGATGTTTCATACCCGCGTGCTGGGGACGAAATCAAGAAATCTGGACACATTTTTTGTAACAGAGGATGTGCTTCGTTATTTGTTCGCAAAGAATGCCGCAGACTGCGATATTGCAGTCATGGAAGGGGTCATGGGGTATTATGACGGTCTCGGCGGCGTATCCACAGATGCCAGCACTTACGATGTGCAGAGAGCAACCGGCACGCCGGCAGTTCTGATCGTCAACGGAAAAGGCGTGAGCACATCCTTGGCTGCCATGGTGAAGGGATTCATGGATTTCCGGCCGGACAGCAATATAAAAGGCGTCATCATCAATCACATCAAGGCCGGAATGTATCCGGTTCTCAAGACATTTTTGGAAAAGGAATGCCAGGTGCAGGTGCTTGGATATGTGCCAGAGGTTCCGGACCTTGTGCTGGAGAGTCGACACCTGGGTCTCGTCATGCCCCATGAAATTCATAACCTCCGGGAAAAAGTCATGAAACTGGCCGGTGTGCTGGAGGAAACCATTGATCTTGAGAGACTCATAAAACTGGCAGAGACAGCGCCTGAAATTGATGAAGCACAGCTGGCGGCGGCAGATCCGGTCAGACCGGAAATGAAATGCAAAAAGCCAGTAAAGATTGCCATTGCACATGATGAAGCGTTTTGCTTTCTGTATGAGGACAACCTTGCGCTTTTAAGAGCGCTGCATGCAGAAATCGTGGAATTTTCGCCGATCCGTGATGCTGCAGTTCCGGAAGATGTAAAGGGAGTGATTCTTTATGGCGGATATCCGGAGCTTTTCGCAAAGCAGCTCTCCGAGAACCGGTCCATGATCGAAAGCATTCGAAAGGCGTATGCATCCGGCATGCCGATTCTGGCGGAATGCGGCGGCTTCATGTATCTTCATGAAAGGATGGAAGATGGAGAAGGAAATCCATATCCGCAGGTGGGCATCGTGAAGGGAAAAGCATACAAGACGGACCGCCTGGGAAGATTCGGATATGTGGGTCTCACGGAAAATTCCGGAGATTTCTTTCAAGGATATGGAGATCTGGGAAGAATCCCGGCACATGAATTCCATTACTATGATTCCACCTGCTGCGGAACAGATTTCCATGCACAGAAGCCGGCAGGCAAAAGAAGCTGGGACTGCATGATATCCGAAGAAAACCTCTTTGCAGGTTTCCCGCATCTTTACTATTATGGAAACCCTGCGGCTGCAGCGGTATTTATGAAGAAATGTGAGAAATACGGAGAAAGGACAGAATGCTCAAGTATTATGCATCAGCGCTGATGGCTGGTTTCCTCCTGGACCTCCTCATCGGAGATCCCAGGTGGATGTATCATCCAGTCATTTTCATTGGAAAGACAATTTCTTTTCTTGAACGAAATATACGGAGAATATTCCCAGCCACTTCCCACGGAGAACTTGCGGGAGGCGTCCTTCTCGTACTGCTGACCCTGGTTGTTTCCGGAGGAATTCCGGCCGTAATCCTTGCGGTGACCGGACTGGTCCATCCGCTGCTGCAATGGGCAGCAGGCGCATTCCTGTGTTATCAGCTTCTCGCTGCGAAGTGCCTGAAGGATGAGAGCATGAAGGTGTATCAGGCACTGAAGACGGGTACCCTGGAAGACGGCAGACATGCGGTGTCCATGATTGTGGGAAGGGACACCCAGGCCCTCGACGAGAAAGGCGTGATCAAAGCTGCGGTGGAAACGGTGGCAGAGAATTTCTCAGATGGTGTCCTTGCACCGATGTTCTACATGCTGATCGGCGGACCGGTTCTGATGTTCCTGTATAAAGGAATCAATACCATGGACTCCATGGTGGGATATAAAAATGACCGTTATCTGTATTTCGGACGATGTGCCGCCAGACTGGATGATGCGGCGAATTTCATTCCGTCCAGACTGGCCGGAATCATGCTCATACTGGCTGCATACATGGGAAACTTCAGCGGAAAGGATGCGAAGCGGATCTTTTTGAGAGACAGAAAGAAGCATGCCAGTCCGAACTCTGCACAGACAGAATCGGCGGCAGCAGGTGCGCTGCAGATCCAGCTTGCGGGGAATGCTTACTACTTCGGCAAGCTCCACGAAAAGCAGTTTATCGGTGATCCCATACGGGAAATCCAGGTAGAGGACATCCGAAGAATGAACAAACTCATGTATCTTGCAAGCATCATGTCTGCAGTATTGTTTACTGCAGCCGGACTGATGGCATCATACATGATTTAGGAGCAATGATTTATGAAAAAAAACGTTCACGGCGGCGATATATACAGTCACAGAAACGTAACGGATTATTCGGCCAACTGCAATCCTTTCGGCGTACCGGAGGGGGTCAGGGAGGCAATCTGCGCATCCGCCGGTGCAGTCAGCTGCTATCCGGATGTACACTGTACAGAACTCAGATGCAAACTGGCAAAAGAACTGGGTGTTCCGGGAGAGAAAATCTTTTTCGGTAACGGCGCGGCGGAAGTCATATTTGCCATCGCCCAGGCCTTAAAACCGAAGAAAGCATGCATCCCTGCACCATCCTTTGCAGAGTATGCCCAGGCCCTGGAGACGGCAGGTTGTGAAATCCATAGATTTTTTACCGATGAGGCCGACGGATTCCGGATTACGGAGAAGCTCAATGAGATGGTTACAGAGGACATGGATATGATGTTCCTTTGCAATCCCAACAACCCGACGGGGACCTTCCTTGCGGAAGAGGAACTCCGGATTATACTGGATCATGCCAGGGAAAAGGGAGTCAGAGTGGTACTGGATGAATGCTTCATGAGCTTCATCGATGAAAGGAA